>NZ_JASCXL010000011.1:0-113279 GCF_030010595.1 Streptomyces sp. CC224B
GGTATCAACATATCTGGCGTTGACTTTTGGCACGCTGTTGAGTTCTCAAGGAACGGACGCTTCCTTTGTACTCACCCTCTCGGGCTTTCCTCCGGGCGCTTCCCTTCGGTATTTCGTGTTTCCGACTCTATCAGATCTTTCCGGCTTCCCGGTCCGTTCCGATTTCCTCGGTGCCTTTCGGGGCTTCGCTTTCGCGTTTCCCTTTCCGGCGGTTCCGACTTTATCAGAAGTCTTCGGCCGGCCTGACCGGCTCAAGTTTCCGAAAGTCGGGGCGGCTTCTCGATCAATGAAATTCAAGAAGCAGGCAGATGTTCACTGCCGCCGCTCGAGCTGTACAGCTCTAGGCAACTGTTCGAATCTACCTCCCAGGTCCAGCCGTGTCAACGGCTTTTCCGGGGCGACGAGGAGACTAGCAGCTCAGCGGGGTCGTACGCACATCACGCTGCTGCGGGGACCTCGGCGCTCCGCTCCGAGGCGTCGATGTCACCGGTCTCGCCCGCACGGACTGCCCGGCCGCCGAGGACGTAGACGTACGCGAGGAAGAGCAGTTCGGCGGCGACTCCGATGGCTATGCGGGCCCACGTCGGCAGGCCGGAAGGGGTGACGAAGCCTTCGATGGCGCCGGACACGAGGAGGACCAGGGCGAGCCCGATGGCCATCCCCAGGGCGGAGCGGCCCTCTGCCGCCATGGCCACGCGGCGGGTGCGCGGGCCGGGGTCGATCAGGGTCCAGCCGAGGCGCAGGCCGGTGCCGGCCGCTACGAAGACTGCGGTCAGCTCCAGCAGTCCGTGCGGCAGGAGCAGCCCCAGGAAGGTGTCCAGGCGGCCCGCGGAGGACATCAGGCCGATGCCGACTCCTACGTTGAGCATGTTCTGGAAGAGGATCCAGATGACCGGGAAGCAGAGGAAGGCTCCCAGGACCAGGCACATCGCCGCTGCCTGGGCGTTGTTCGTCCACACCTGGGCGGCGAACGACGTCGCCGGGTGGCTGGAGTAGTAGGTCTCGTACTCGCCTCCGGGGCGCGTCATGTCGCGCAGCTCCGAAGGGGCCGCGATCGAGGACTGGACCTCGGGGTGGGTACCGACCCACCAGCCGATGACGGCCGCCAGGAGGACGGACAACAGGGCCGTGGGTACCCACCAGTGGCGGGAACGGTAGACCGCGGCGGGGAAACCGTGCGCCAGGAAGCGTGTGACGTCTCTCCAAGAGGCTCGGCGTGTGCCGGTCACGGCACTCCGCGCGCGGGCCACCAGTTGTGTGAGGCGTCCGGTGAGCTGCGGGTCCGGGGCGCTGGACTGGATCAGGGAGAGGTGTGTGGCGGTGCGCTGGTAGAGGGTGACGAGCTCGTCGACCTCGGGGCCGGTGAGGCGGCGCCGGCGGCGCAGCAGGGCGTCGAGGCGGTCCCACTCGGCTCGGTGGGCCGACACGAAGACGTCGAGGTCCATCGGGTTGGCTGCTCCTCGGCTTCTCGTACTGCTCGCACTCTCGTACTGGTCCTACTGCGGCGCGATCACTCTTCAGCTTGGCAGACTGGCGGTTCCGGGGGCAGAGACGGGAAGGACGGCGGGCGTGAGTGAGCTTGTGACGGGCGAGGCGGTGGCGCTGGAGCTGCGTCCCGCGAAGCTGCCGAGCCGGGTGCTGGCCCTCCTGATCGACATGGTCGTGGCCTGGTCGGTTTATCTCGCCGTGACGCTGGGGCTGCTCGCCGCGACGGCGTCCCTCGACGACGCGGCAGCCGCCGCCGTCGCCGTCGCGACCTTCGTCCTGGTGCTGGTGGGCGTGCCCATCGCCGTGGAGACACTCAGCCACGGGCGGTCGCTGGGCAAGCTCGCCTGCGGTCTGCGGGTCGTACGGGACGACGGCGGGCCGATCAGGTTCCGGCACGCGCTGGTGCGGGGGGCGATCGGGGTCGTCGAGATCCTGATGACGTTCGGGGTGGTCGCCTGCGTCGCTTCGCTCGTGTCGGCGCGGGGACGGCGGCTCGGGGACGTGTTCGCCGGAACGCTGGTCGTACGGGAGCGGGTGCCCGCGGCACGGACCGGGTATGTGCCGGCGCCGCCGCCCTGGCTGGCGGGGCGGTTCTCCGAGCTCGACCTGTCCGGGGTGCCCGACGGGCTGTGGCTGGCGATCCGGCAGTACCTGGCACGGATGGGGCAGCTCGACCCTCAGGTCAGTTGGAGCATGGCGGAGCGGCTCGCGAGCGACCTGGCGGCGCGGACCGGTGCTCCCGCGCCGGAGGGCGTTCCTCCGGCTGCGTTCCTGGCCGCCGTCGTGCACGAACGGCAGACGCGGGAGGCGCAGCGGGCCTTCGGCGGCGGTGGGTTGCAAGGTGGTGCGCCGGGTGCCTGGGGTGGCGCTCCGGCCTCGTACACCCCTCACACCTCGTACACCCCGCAGGACTCCGCGGGTCAGTGGGCGGCTCCGGGCGCGACCGGGGCCGAGGCGCCTCGGTCCTCGGCGTCCGCCCAGCCCGCTCCGGACGCCGCCGCGGAGCCGGAGCGTCCGGCGACGGGCTTCGTACCGCCCGCGTGACGGGGCGCGGCCGCGTCAGGCGAAGACCGACGGCGGCGACTCGAGGTGTTCGAGCTCGATGCCGGGGGCGGCGAGGACGACGTCGCCGCTGAGGTGGACGGCGTGCTGCTCGCCCGTGTCCAGAGCTGTGACCTGGTATTCGTCCACGGTCAGCGGGCCGTTGTCAGTGGCGTGTGCTTCTCTTGCGAGCAAGGCCCAGGACTGGTCGAGGGTGCGCGGCGCCAGGACCGGGTCGGTGAAGGCGACCAGGCGGACGCGCGTCGCGGGGGCGGCGGGGGCGAGGCGCAGCAGCCGGGCGGTGGCGACGAGGAAGGCGGGGGACGTACCAGTGAAGGCATGAGCAGGGGCGTTGTTCTCGGTGGCATGTGCGCCGGTGGCGTCGGTGCGGACCCAGGTGACGCCGTCGAGGGCGGCGGCCCGTACCTGCCAGCCCGCGGCGTTGAGTTCGAGACGGATGGGGCGGCCGAGTTCGTCGAGCGCCAGGTCGACGGAGCCCGCGTGGTCGCCGGAGGGCGTGGTGCGCTGGGCGACGTAGCGCCAGCCGGACGGGCCTGGCGCGCAGTGGAAGTGTTCTTCGCCGAGGGGGGTGTGATCGTGCGTGTCGTACAGCAAATAGCGGCCGCGGGGCATGAGGGCGTGGTCCTTGTCGGGGGACGTGCGTGACGAGGGCGTACGTGACGTGAGGCGTACCTGAGGGGCGTCCTGCGGCGGATGGCGGGGCGGCAGGTCCCGGGAGCGGATTCGGCGGCGGGTTCGCGGCACTCGGGCGAGCGCCCGTGGGCCGCCGCGCGCGGTGGGGCGTCGGGGCCGCTACGGCGGCAGGCCCCCGCCGGGGTGGCGAGGGCCTGCTGGAGTCGTCCTGCCCGCTGGTCCGTGCCGGGTGCCGTGCCGGGCAGCAGTCGGACCGGGCAGCCGCCGACCGTGGTCCGGGCCGGGCGCCCCGCGCCGGGGCGGTCCGTTCCGGGGTCCACGGTCGGGCGGAGGCTCAGTAGCGGTAGTGGTCCGGCTTGTACGGGCCCTCGACCTCGACGCCGATGTACGCGGCCTGCTCGGGGCGGAGCGTCGTGAGCTTCACGCCGAGCGAGTCCAGGTGCAGGCGGGCGACCTTCTCGTCGAGGTGCTTGGGGAGCACGTAGACGCCGATCGGGTACTCCTCCTGCTTGGTGAACAGCTCGATCTGGGCCAGGGTCTGGTCCGCGAACGAGTTGGACATCACGAAGGACGGGTGGCCCGTCGCGTTGCCCAGGTTCAGCAGGCGGCCCTCGGAGAGGACGATGATCTTCTTGCCGTCGGGGAAGGTCCAGGTGTGGACCTGCGGCTTGACCTCGTCCTTGACGATGCCCGGGATCTTCGCGAGGCCGGCCATGTCGATCTCGTTGTCGAAGTGGCCGATGTTGCCCACGATCGCCTGGTGCTTCATCTTGGCCATGTCCGAGGCCATGATGATGTCCTTGTTGCCGGTCGTGGTGATGAAGATGTCGGCCTTGTCGACGACCTCGTCGAGCGTGGTGACCTGGTAGCCGTCCATCGCGGCCTGCAGGGCGCAGATCGGGTCGACCTCGGTGACGATCACGCGGGCGCCCTGGCCGCGCAGGGACTCGGCGCAGCCCTTGCCGACGTCGCCGTAGCCGCAGACGACCGCGGTCTTGCCGCCGATGAGGACGTCGGTGGCGCGGTTGATGCCGTCGACGAGGGAGTGGCGGCAGCCGTACTTGTTGTCGAACTTCGACTTGGTGACGGCGTCGTTCACGTTGATCGCCGGGAAGAGGAGGGTGCCCTCGCGCTGCATCTCGTACAGGCGGTGGACGCCGGTCGTGGTCTCCTCGGTGACGCCGCGGATCTCCGAGGCGAGCTGGGTCCACTTCTGGGCGTTCTCACCCAGGGTGCGGTGCAGGACCTCGAGGATGACGCGGTGCTCGTCGTTCTCGGCGGTCTCGACGGCCGGGACCTTGCCGTCCTTCTCGTACTGGACGCCCAGGTGGACGAGCATGGTGGCGTCGCCGCCGTCGTCCAGGATCATGTTCGGGCCGCCGGTGGGCGTGTTCGGCCAGGTCAGGGCCTGCTCCGTGCACCACCAGTACTCCTCGAGCGTCTCGCCCTTCCAGGCGAAGACGGGGATGCCCTGGGGGTTGTCCGGGGTGCCGTTCGGACCCACGGCGATGGCGGCCGCGGCGTGGTCCTGGGTGGAGAAGATGTTGCAGGAGGCCCAGCGGACCTGGGCGCCGAGGGCGGCCAGGGTCTCGATGAGCACGGCGGTCTGCACGGTCATGTGCAGGGAGCCGGTGACGCGGGCGCCCTTGAGGGGCTGCGCGTCGGCGTACTCCTTGCGGAGGGCCATCAGGCCGGGCATCTCGTGCTCGGCGAGGCTGATCTCCTTGCGGCCGAACTCGGCCAGGGAGAGGTCGGCGACCTTGAAGTCCTTGCCGTTGACGGCAGTCGTCATGGTGAGCTGCTCCTCGTGGTGGGTCGAGGGTGGGCATGGCTGATCTGCGGCGTCGGGGCACGGAGGTGCGCCGGCGCGCGCAGCGCAGTCCGTCGGAGGCCCTCTCTCCCTCGGCCGGTCCAGGGGCGGACCGCCCGACCGCCATCAGCAGCGACGTCTGGCACTGTCACGAATCTACACCGATCGGCGCAGTGAGCCACAAGGGCGCCCGGCGCCAGCCTCGTGGCCGGATCGCGCCCGCGGCGACGTCCAAGCGACGAAGAGACAAAGGCCGCGATGTCCGATGAACTGGGACCTTTGCTTTTTTGATCCTGTGCCTCCCTGTTGCAGGATGCCTGGAGATCGGGAACATATGCGCGATCTTTGGCCACGGCGTGAGGAGAACCACGTGACCAGTCCGGCCGAGCCCTCGGCAGGCGTCGGCGGGCAGCAGCCGCGGAAGCGGCCGATGCTGCTCGCGGTGACCGCCTGCCCGACCGGCATCGCCCACACGTACATGGCGGCGGAGAAGCTCCAGCAGGCCGCCGAGCGCCTCGGCGTCGACATCAAGGTGGAGACACAGGGGTCCATCGGGGCCGAGAACGTGCTCTCTGACAACGATGTCAGAGGCGCTGACGGCGTCATCATCGCCGCCGACAAGGACGTCGACCGCAGCCGGTTCGCGGGCAAGCGCGTGCTGTCCGTCGGGGTGGCCGAGGGCATCAGCCGGCCCGAGCACCTGATCGAGCAGGTCCGGAGTGCGCCCGTACAGGGCGCCGGGGACCAGGGCACGCAGACGGCCGCGGACGGCGGCGACGGAGGTGGCGGCGCGCCAGGGGCCGCGGGCGGCAGCGGCGGCCGGGAGCGGAGCGTCGTGTACAAGGCGCTGATGAACGGTGTCTCGTACATGATTCCGTTCGTCGTGGTCGGCGGTCTGCTGATCGCGATATCGCTGTCGCTGGGCGGGCACACCGACCCCAAGGGCGGGCTCGTCATCCCGGACGGTTCGTTCTGGATGCACGTGAACCAGATCGGCGTCATCGGGTTCACGCTCATGGTGCCGATCCTGTCCGGGTACATCGCGTACGCCATCGGGGACCGGCCCGCGCTGGTGCCGGGCATGATCGGCGGGTGGATCGCCAACACCGGTGAGCTCTACGACTCGGAGGCGGGGGCCGGGTTCATCGGGGCGATCGTGACCGGTTTCCTGGCCGGTTATCTGGTGCGCGGGATCAAGCAGGTCAAGGTCCCGAAGTTCGTCCAGCCGATCATGCCGATCATCGTGATCCCGATCCTGGCGACGAGCGCGCTCGGGCTGTTCTTCATCTACGTCGTCGGCAAGCCGATCTCGTGGGTCTTCGAGCACCTGACGGACTGGCTCGGCGGGATGACGGGCACGAGCGCGATCCTGCTCGGCGCGATCCTGGGGCTGATGATCGCCTTCGACATGGGCGGTCCGGTCAACAAGACGGCGTTCCTGTTCGGTGCGGGGCTCATCGCCACCGGCAACCAGACCGTCATGGGCATGTGCGCGGCGGCGATCCCCGTGATGCCGCTCGGGCAAGGGCTCGCGACGCTGGTCCGCAAGCGGCTCTACACCGATCAGGAGCGGGAGACGGGGCTCGCGGCACTGTTCATGGGGCTGTTCGGCATTTCGGAAGGAGCAATTCCGTTTGCTGCGGCCCGGCCCGCGCAGGTGATTCCGGCGAACATGCTCGGCGGCGCGGTGGCCGGTGCCGTCGCGGGCCTGGCGAGTGTGGAGGACGCGGTGCCGCACGGCGGCCCGATCGTGGCGGTGCTCGGCGCGGTCGGCGGCGTACCGATGTTCTTCGTGGCCGTGGCCGCCGGAACGGTCGTGACCGCGCTCGCCACCGTGTCCCTGGTGGACCTGAGCGAGCGGAAGCGCCGTGGTGGTGCGGCGCTCGGGGAAGCGAGCGGGGTCGAGGTCGCTGTCGCTGCGGCCGTGCCCGCCGCCGCGCCGCCCGCGTCGGAGGCTTCGGCCGGTGCCGCCTCGGCCGGTGCCACCTCGGCTGACGCCGCCTCGGCCGGTGCCGAGCCTCCGCGTGCGCCCGAGAGCCCCTGGGAAGCCGCGGCGGCTGCCTCCGACGCGCCCGCGGAAGCCCCCGAGGTGCTCTCCGGGTACCTCACCGAGCAGACCGTGAAGGTGCGGCTCGAGGCCGGGGACAAGGAGGCCGCGATCCGCGAGATGGCGGAGCTGTTGGCGCGTACGGGCAAGGTCGCGGACGTGGCGGAGCTGGTGCGGACCGCGCTCGCACGTGAGGCGCAGGGGACCACGGGGCTCGGTGAGGAGATCGCCGTCCCGCACGCCAAGACCGACGCCGTGACCGCGCCGGTCGTCGGCTTCGCGCGGTCGGCCGAGGGCGTCGAGTGGGGATCGCTGGACGGTACGCGGGCCAGGCTGATCTTCATGATCTCCGTACCGGAGGCCGCCGCCGGCGATGAGCATCTGCGGATTTTGGCCCTGCTCTCGCGGAAGCTGATGGATGTCGGGTTCCGGGAGCGGCTGGTGGCCGCGGGGGACGAGGCGGCGGTCCTGGAAGTGCTGCGCGAGGTGGAGTGAGCCGCTCCGTTCGGCGCATGCCGCCCCGGCATGGCGGAGGGGCCCGCACCTGTGTGGTGCGGGCCCCTCGTCAGTTCGTTGCCCTGTTGACCGCGCCGCGTTCGTGCCCTCGTCGGCTGCATCGCGCCGGGCGTCGGGCCCGTCCCGTCCTGCGGGGCGCTAGCCCGCGGCACCAGGGCCTGCGTCAGTGGCCGGGCTCCGGTGCCGGGCCGCCCGGGGTCTTCGTCGGGCTCGGGCCCGCGGCGGCCGCTGCCTCGCTGTATATGTCCGGCTCCAGGTAGATGACGCGGGCGATCGGCACGGCGGCGCGGATGCGGTCCTCGGCGGCGTTGATCGCGTCGGAGATCTCGCGGGCGGTGTCGTCGTGCCGGACGGCGATCTTGGCGGCGACCAGCAGCTCCTCCGGGCCGAGGTGGAGCGTGCGCATGTGGATGACGCGGGTGACGGTGTCGTCGTCGACGAGGGCCTTCTCGATCTTCGCGACCTCTTCGATGCCCGCGGCCTCGCCCAGCAGCAGCGACTTGGTCTCGGCGGCGAGGACGATCGCGATGAGGATCAGCAGCACGCCGATGCACAGCGTGCCGACGCCGTCCCAGACGCCGTCGCCGGTGGCGAGCGCCAGGCCGACGCCGCCGAGCGCGAGGACCAGGCCGACGAGGGCGCCGAGGTCCTCCAGGAGCACGACGGGCAGCTCGGGCGCCTTGGCCCGGCGGACGAACTCCTTCCAGGAGAGCGAGCCGCGCAGGGTGTTGGACTCCTTGATGGCCGTCCGGAAGGAGAAGGACTCGGCGATGATGGCGAACACCAGGACGCCGACCGGCCAGTACCAGTGCTCGATCTCGTGCGGGTCCTTGATCTTCTCGTAGCCCTCGTAGAGGGCGAACATGCCGCCGACGGAGAAGAGCACGATGGAGACCAGGAACGCGTAGATGTAGCGCTCGCGTCCGTAGCCGAAGGGATGCTGGGGGGTGGCTTCGCGCTGGGCCTTCTTCCCTCCGAGCAGCAGCAGTCCCTGGTTGCCGGAGTCGGCCAGCGAGTGGACGCTCTCGGCGAGCATCGAGGACGAGCCGCTGAAGAGGAACGCCACGAACTTCGCCACCGCGATCGCGAGGTTGGCGGCGAGCGCCGCCACGATCGCCTTTGTTCCGCCTGACGCACTCATGTGTGCCCGTCTGTCCCTTCGATTGCCTGCCATGCCTGCCGCACGGCCCGCGTACGTACGTCGTTCCGTGCCGGCCGCGCGCCCAGGGGGGCGGCCGGTGCGGTGGGTCATTGTTGCAGCACGTGGTGCGTGGGGTGGTTCAGGCCACCACAGTGGCGCGGAAAAGGGTGCCGCTGCCGGATACGCCGGTCTTTTCACCCGCGGGGACGAACGCGGACCGACCGGGTGTCAGGGAGAGGTCGCCGACGCGGACTGTTCCCGCCGTGCAGAGCAGGATCTGCGGGGTCTCGGCGGTGAGGTCGTGCCGGGTGTCGCTCCCGGGCAGGACGAAACGGGAGAGGCGGAACTCGTCGGTGGGCGTCTCGTAGACCTCCTCGCCGTCGGGCGAGGCCTCGGGGCGCAGCACGCCGGGCTCGCCCGCCTCGAAGCGCACGACCCGCAGGAGCTCGGGCACGTCGACGTGCTTGGGCGTGAGGCCGCAGCGCAGGACGTTGTCGGAGTTGGCCATGATCTCGACGCCCATGCCGTTCAGGTAGGCGTGCGGGACTCCGGCGCCGAGGTAGAGGGCCTCGCCGGGCTTGAGGCGGACGTGGTGGAGCAGCATGGCCGCGATGACGCCGGGGTCGCCGGGGAAGTGGCGGGCCGCGTCGGCGTACGGGGCGTAGGGGCCGCCGAGGCGCTCGGCGGCGGCCGCGGCTTCGGCGACGGTCTTGGCCATCTCGCCGCGGTCGGCGGTGAGCACGGCCGTGAGGACCTCGCGCAGGGCGGCGTCCTCGGGCTGGGCGCGCAGCAGGTCGACGTACGGCTTGAGCGAGTCGACGCCGAGGCCGTCGAGCAGTCCTGCGGCCTCGGCGGGCGCGCGGAAGCCGCACAGGCCGTCGAAGGGCGTGAGCGCGCAGATGAGTTCGGGCTTGTGGTTGGCGTCCTTGTAGTTGCGGTGGGGAGCGTCGAGCGGGATGCCGCGGGCCTCCTCGTCCTCGTAGCCCTCCCTGGCCTGCTCCCGGTTCGGGTGCACCTGGACGGAGAGCGGGACGCCCGCGGCGAGGATCTTCAGGAGGAACGGCAGGCGGGGGCCGAACTTGTCGACGGTGCGCGGGCCCAGCTCGCGGCGCGGGTCCTCGTCGATCACCTCGTCGAGCGGCCCGCGCTCGGTGCGCGAGGGCGCTCCCGGGTGGGCGCCCATCCACATCTCGGCCTCGGGCTCACCGGTCGGCTCGACGCCGAGGAGGCCCGCGAGGGCGGTGGTGGAGCCCCAGGCGTAGGGGCGGATGGTGTTGGTGAGGCGGTCCACGGAGAGGTCTCCCTTACGGGCTTGCGGGGACGCGTACGAGGGGATCTCTCCGCGCGCGTACGCGGTGTCTGTCGAGCGTGGGTCCTACGGGTGCGGGTGCCGGGGCGGATACGTGTCTGCGGGCGCGGGCCCGGCCGCGCGTGCGGGCCTGCCCGCGTACGGGTGCCTGCCCGCGTGCGCGCACGGGTGCGGCCCCGGGCGTGGCCGTGCCGGGCGTGACGGCGCCGGTGCCGAGGACCGGGGTCATGGTCGGCCTCCGGAGGCGACCGCCAGGTAAACGGCGGTGAAATCCGTGACGGCGATCAGCTCGGCGAGGCGCTCCAGGTCGTCGCCGTCGTCCGGGTGGAGTTCGCTGAGGGCGACGTCGTGGCTCTGGGCCAGCTCACGGGCCGCGGGGGCGGCGGTGAGGCCGCCGGCGTCGGCGGGGCGGTCGCGCAGCAGGACGGCGCGGGGCCGCAGCGGGGCCGCGTCCTCGACGCGGTCGCGGAAGAAGTCGTCGCCGTCGGCACCGCCGGCGGGCCCCTGCCCGAGCAGGGCGGCGTGCGCGGGCAGGGCTTCGGGGAGCTCGGCGGCGAGCGCCGGGTGCCCGGCCAGCTCGGCGAGGGTGGCCGCGAACCGCCGGCCGACCGGGCCCGCGGTCGGGCCCTCCGCCCAGATCAGCGGCAGCGCCTCGGACAGCTCGGCGGCGAGGGTCTTCGCGGGGTTGCTGTACGTCGCGACGGCGGGACCGCACCGCTCCGCGACGGCGTCGAGGCGGTCGGCGACCTTCTGCAGCGTCTCGGTGGGGGCGGTGAGCAGGCCGGCGCGGTCGAGCAGGACGAGGAGCGGGGTGAGCAGGGCCCACAGGGTGCCGGGTGCGGCGGCGGGGGCCTCGGCCCCGTCGGCGGCGTCGCCGGCGGGCTGCGGCGGCAGGGCCATCGGGACGGCGAGGCCGTGGGCACCGCGGACGCTCTCCGTGAGCGGGGAGCGGGCCGGTGCCACCGCGACGACGGTGCAGCCGCGGCGGTAGGCCTGCTCGGCGAGGAGGGACAGGCCCGGCTCGGAACCGTCCGGCGTGGCGATGAGCAGCAGGTCCACCGAGCCGACCCAGCCGGGCAGGGCCCAGCGCAGGGCGCCCGCGGCGGGGGCCACGCCCGTGGGGGCGAGCCGGACGACGGGGGAACTGGTGCCCACGAGCGCGTCCAGGAGGTCGGCGACGCCGGTGGCCGCGGTGCCGGGGCCCGCGAGGAGGACGGCGCGGGGGCGGCCGTCCGGCTTCAGTTCCGTGACCCCGGCCTCCGTGGCGTGCCGGATCGCCGTCCGTACGCGGGCACCGGCTTCGGCGGCGCCGCGCAGCAGCTCGTGCCGGTCGGCACGGACGAGGTCGTCGGGGGCGTCAAGAAGTGACTCGTCGAGCATGGGGGCGGCCTCCGATCACCGGGCACGGCGGGTATGCGGCTGGGCGTACGTGGGAACGCGCGCCTCGCCCGCGTCTGATCCTTACTCGGGGCGGCGGGCCTCGTCGACCAGGAGGACGGGGATGCCGTCGCGGACCGGGTAGGCGAGACCGCAGTCGGTGCCCTCGGCGGTGCAGACCAGCTCGGTGTCCGTCTCCTTGAGGGGGGCGTGGCAGGCCGGGCAGGCGAGGATCTCCAGGAGGCCGGCTTCGAGCGGCATGGGGCGGGTCCCTTCGGTGGTCGGTGAGGTCCGCCCAGCCTATCGCTGGCCTGGGGGCCTCGGGCGGGGCCGGGGCGGGGGCTTCGCCCCCTTGCCCCCTGCCTCTCTGCCTTGTTCTGGTGTGCTGTTCGGTTACGGGCGCGGGCGGGTGGGGTCTCCGTGCGGCCGACGGGCTTCTCGGCGCGGGCCGGCGGGGGCGTTCGTGCCCATCCGTTCCGCCCCGCGGAGCGCCTGCCCACACACGCCGGGCGGTGTCGGTCGCCCCGCGCTCGCCGGGTCAGGCCCTGATGATGGCCAGGGCCGCGTCGCGGACCTTCTCCATGGTCTGGGCGTCGCGGGCCTCGGCGTTCAGGCGGAGCAGCGGCTCCGTGTTCGAGGGGCGGACGTTGAACCACCAGTCGGCCGATGTGACGGTCAGGCCGTCCAACTCGTCGAGGGTGACGCCGTCCTGTCCCTCGTACGCGGCCTTGACCGCGGCGAGGCGGGACTTCTGGTCGGTCACCGTGGAGTTGATCTCGCCCGAGCCGACGTAGCGGTCGTACTGCTCCACCAGGCCGGACAGCGGGCCCTCCTGGCCGGCGAGGGCGGCGAGGACGTGGAGCGCGGCCAGCATGCCCGTGTCCGCGTTCCAGAAGTCGCGGAAGTAGTAGTGCGCGGAGTGCTCGCCGCCGAAGATCGCGCCGGTCTTGGCCATCTCCTCCTTGATGAAGGAGTGCCCCACGCGGGTGCGCACCGGGGTGCCGCCGCACTCGCGCACGACCTCGGGGACCGACCAGGACGTGATCAGGTTGTGGATGACCGTGCCCGAGCCGCCGTGCTTGGCGAGCTCGCGGCCGGCCACCAGGGCGGTGATCGCCGACGGGGAGACCGGGTCGCCGTTCTCGTCGACCACGAAGCAGCGGTCCGCGTCGCCGTCGAAGGCGATACCCAGGTCGGCGCCTTCCTCGCGGACGCGCTGCTGGAGGTCCACGATGTTCGCCGGGTCCAGGGGGTTCGCCTCGTGGTTCGGGAACGTGCCGTCCAGCTCGAAGTACATCGGTACGAGCGTGAGCGGCAGGCCTTCGAAGACGGTGGGGACGGTGTGGCCGCCCATGCCGTTGCCCGCGTCGACGACGACCTTCAGGGGGCGGATGGCCCTCAGGTCCACCAGGGAGTGCAGGTGGGCCGCGTAGTCCTTGAGGGTGTCGCGCTGCGTGCGGGTGCCCGGGGTGGCGGCGGGCTCCGGGGCGCCCGTCTCCGCCCAGGACTCGACGAGCGCGCGGATGTCGGCGAGGCCGGTGTCCTGGCCGACCGGGGCGGCGCCCGCGCGGCACATCTTGATGCCGTTGTACTGCGCCGGATTGTGGGAGGCGGTGAACATCGCGCCGGGCAGGTCCAGCGCGCCCGAGGCGTAGTAGAGCTGGTCCGTGGAGCACAGGCCGATCTCGGTGACGTCCACGCCGAGGGCGGCCGCGCCGCGCGCGAAGGCGCCGGCGAGGCCGGGCGACGAGGGCCGCATGTCATGGCCGACGACGATCGCGGTCGCACCCGTCACACGTGCGAAGGCGGCGCCGAACAGCTCGGCGAGGTGCTCGTCCCACTGGTCCGGGACCACCCCGCGCACGTCGTACGCCTTCACGATCTGAGACAGATCAGCAGCCACGGTCAGCCCTTCCTCGACGTTCTGCACTCCATGCCGCACCTTCGCCCGGCGGTCCCCAAACTACCTCCAACCGCTGACGGGCGGTGGTGATGGAGTGACAGATCAGGGTCGCGTCCGGGTCGGTCAGGGGCAGATCAGGGGCAGGCTCGGGATCGTGTTCGAGGTTGACGTCCGGCCCGCCCGTCTGTCGGCCCCGTCAGGGGCCTTCTGCCCCGTTCGTCACGTCTGACCCATGAAGTTCGCCGGGCGCCCGCATGCGTCGGATCCTTCGGATTCGCTCGACGTCATCACTCCCGCTTCCACGAGGCTCATCAGGGCAGCATCCAGCCGAGCGCCGCCGTGCTCTGACCCACCACGATCAGGCACATCAGGAGCAGCAGTCCGAGGCTCCAGGGCAGCACCTTGCGGAGCAGGTCGCCCTCCTTGCCCGCGAGGCCGACGGCCGCGCAGGCGATGGTCAGGTTCTGCGGGGAGATCATCTTGCCGAGCACGCCGCCCGAGCTGTTGGCGGCGGCGAGCAGTTCGGGCGACAGCCCCGACTGCTCGGCCGCGGTCACCTGGAGGGCGCCGAACAGTGCGTTCGCGGAGGTGTCCGAGCCGGTCACGGCGACGCCGAACCAGCCGAGCACCGGGGACAGGAAGGCCAGGCCCGCGCCCGCGTCGGCCACGAAGTGCCCGATGGTGGCGGCCTGCCCGGAGAGGTTCATGACGTACGCGAGGGCGAGGACGCTCGTCACCGTGAGGATCGCGTACCGCAGCTCGTGGACGGTCGCCGCCCACTCCCGTGCCGCCACGCGCGCGTGCACGCCGAGGATCGCCGCCGTCCCGCAGCCGGCGAGCAGCACGAGCGTGCCGCCGGTGGCCACCAGGGGCAGCGAGAAGACGTTGCCGCCGACCGGGTCGCCCGTGGGGTCGGCGACGTCCAGGAACGGCCAGTCGACGGTGCGGGTGGCCTCGGCCAGGACGTCCTTGACGGCGGGGATCTGGGCCACGGAGAAGACCGCGACGATCAGGGCGTACGGGGCGTAGGCGCGCAGCACGTCCGCGCGCGGGTCGTCGTGGTCGAGGTCCTCGCTGCGGGCGCCGGTCAGGACAGCGGCCCGAACGGGCTCGGCGGCGGGCCTGCGCGCCTGCGGCACGGCCACGAGCGCGCCCGCGCCGGCCAAGGCGGCGGCGATGTCCGCCAGTTGCGCGGAGACGTAGTTGGAGGCCGCGAACTGTGCGACGGCGAACGCGAAGCCGCACGCCGTCGCGGGCAGCCAGGTCTCGCGCAGGCCGCGGCGCCCGTCCACCAGGGCGACCAGGAGCAGCGGCACGACCAGCGCGAGCAGCGGCGTCTGGCGGCCGACCACGGAGGCGACGGTGTCCAGGGGGATGCCGGTGACCTGGGCGAGCGTCACCACGGGCGTGCCCATGGCGCCGAAGGCCACGGGCGCGGTGTTGGCGACGAGGGCGACGACCGCGGCCCGGACCGGGTCGAAGCCGAGGGCGACGAGCATCACCGCGCTGATCGCGACGGGCGCGCCGAACCCGGCGAGCGCTTCGAGCAGCGCGCCGAAGCAGAAGGCGATGACCAGCGCCTGGACGCGCGGGTCGTCGGAGAGGCGGCCGAAGGAGCGGCGCAGGACGTCGAAGTGCCGGGTGCGGACGGTCATGCGGTACACCCACAGGGCGTTGACGACGATCCACAGGATGGGGAAAAGCCCGAAGGCGGCACCCTGTGCGGCGCTGGAGGCGGTCTGGCCGAGGGGCATGCCGAACGCGAGCCAGGCGACCGCGACGGCGACGCCGAGGCCGATGAGCCCGGCCAGGTGCGCCCGCATGCGGACGCCGCCGAGGAGGACCAGGACGGTCAGCAGGGGCAGGGTCGCGACGAGTGCGGACAGGCCGAGCGAGTCGGCTACGGGCTCCAGTTCCTGGACGAACATGCGGGCCTCCCCGGGGTGCCGCGGCCTCGCGCGAGTGAGGGATCACGGTGGGGGCATGGTCAGGTCCGCGCGAACGGAGCGTCAATGGGGCGTGGGGGACTGGTCGTTCAGCGGTGAACAACGCGTGTCCACGGAGAGGGGCGGTGTCCATGCGGGCCACCTAGGGCACCGATGTCTCGCCCTGTACCGCTGTGCCGGGTGCGTGTCGCCGGGTACGCCGTGCCGAGCGCGCCTCGCCGGTACGCCTTACTGAGGGGCCCTCACCGGGCGGGCCTTGCCGGGCGGCCCTCACCGGGCACGCCGTGCCGGGTGCGTCCAGCAACGCCAGGCGTACGCGTCCCGCGTGCCGGCTCAGGACTCCGGTGAACGCAGTACCCGCAGGTGACCGCGGCGGGCGACCTCCATGGGGTCCGCCCCGCGCGCACCGCTTCCGCCCGCCTCCGCGGCACGTTCCTGCGGCCGGGCCGCCTCCCGTACGGCGTTGGCCAGCGCTTCCAGGTCGTCGCCGCTGGGGCGGGCCGGGCCCGAGCCGTCGGCGAGCCGGACGACCTCCCAGCCGCGCGGCGCGGTCAGGCGCTCGGAGTGCTCGGCGCACAGGTCGTAGCAGTGGGGTTCGGCGTAGGTGGCGAGGGGGCCGAGGACCGCGGTCGAGTCGGCGTAGACGTACGTCAGCGTCGCGACGGCGGGTCGGCCGCAAGCGGTGCGCGAACAGCGACGTACAGGGCTCACGACGTTGGACGGTACCGCACTCTTGAGCGGGCCGCGACGACTCTCCACCAGGTCACTCCCCCGTGTCGTGCTGTGATCCCGCCCACAGGGTGTCCGGAAAGCGCCGCTCTGACCTGCGGCGACACAAGAGGCCAGCGGGGCCTGAGGTGTTGGACCCGGTCGCGACCCGGAGCAAATACTGCCAATCGGGGCGAGATCGACGGTCCCGGAGAGATACACAATCGAGCTCAAGCTTGGCTGGAATGGTCAGGAAGCGACATGCCGTGCTCCGTGCGGAAAGGGCGATCTCGGGGACTACGCTTCGTCAGTGATGGACGACCCCGTACAGCCCCCCTCCGCCGAGCCGAGGCCCCGCCGCCGGGACCGCCACGGCCGGGGCATGCGCGGCCCCGTGGCGCCGCCCCAGGTCCCCCTCTCCGCGAGCCGCGCCGAGGCCTTCACCGACCTCGTGCAGGACTCCGTGGAGCGCCTCGAACGGCGCTGGCCGCAGCTCAGCGACATCGACTTCCTGGTCCTCGAGGTGCCGCCGACCGTCGGGGGCGCCGCCGACGGCGAGTGGAGCGGGGAGGGCGTGCCGCTCGGCGGCACGGTGACCGCGTCCGAGGGCCGGCCGGCGCGGGTCGTCGTCTACCGGCGGCCGGTCGAGATCCGGACCAAGGGGCGGGACGAGCGGGCCGCCCTCGTCCACGAAGTGGTGGTCGAGCAGGTGGCGGAGCTGCTGGGGCTGTCGCCGGAGTCAGTGGACCCGCGGTACGGGGAGGACTGACCTCCCGGCCGCCTCACAGGGCGGGCCCGCTCGACCGCCCCACAGGGGTGCCGCCTCGGTCCCCCGCAGGCTGGACCGCTCGCCCCACCCGCACGGAACCCTCAGCCGCCACCCGCGCGGGACCACCCGGCCCGTCAGCACTGCCACGCCGTTCCCCGGGTCCCGGGCGGGCGGGAGACCTCCCCGGCGCCTCCTACCTCTGCAGCACCTCCACGTCCTGCTTCGCCCGCGGCACCGCCACCGTCCCCCGGTCGTCCGGCGCGGCCTGGATCGTGAACATGGGGATGCCGTTCTCGGGCAGCTCCAGAGTGCGGGAGGCGTACACCGGGGTGTCCGTCTCGGGCTCCAGGGTGAGGGCGTAGGAGCCCTTCAGGCCGGGCGGGACGGGCGGGGTGACGGCCAGGGTCGTGCCGGCCTTGACCGTGTACGTCTTGGTGGTGGGGTCGCCGGACTCCGTGCCCGCGGACGCGGTGACCTTGACGCGGGCGTCCTCGTCCGGCGCCGCCAGGGAGAGCGTGGAGCCCTTCTCCCTGTTGTCGGCGACGGTGGCGCGGCTGCCCACCGGTCCGGTCGCCGGGATGAACGCGACCTCCTGCCGGGCGCCCTTGCCGCGGACCACGCGCAGGGCCGCGACGACCGGGACGGGGTCCTCCGTGGGCGTGAGGACCAGGGAACCCGCCTCCCCCTTGGTCACGTCGCCGAGGTCGACCGCCGTCGTCATGCCCGCCTTGACGTGCAGGGTCTCGTGCCCGGCCGGGGTGATCGAGCCGGAGGGCGAGGCGAGCTGCACCTTCAGGTCGGCGTCGCCGGCGCCCGGCGCGAAGGCGACGAGACGGACCGACGTGGCGTCCCTGGGGATGCCGGGCAGGACGAGACGGGGCGCCGGGTCGGTGCTCGCGGGCAGCCAGTCGCTGCCGAGCTTGTCGTCGGAGGACTGCACGGAGGCGGCGACACGGCCGCTGCGCGCGGTCACCCGTACCGTGAGGTCGGTCTGCGGCTTGGGCGTGAGCGTGGACAGGAGCACCGGGAAGCTGGTGCGGGGCTGCACCTGGATGGACTCGCCGACCTCGGCCTTGAGCGCGCCGTCGGGGCCGTACAGCTCGATGTCCACCACCGCCGCGGTGTCGTCCGGGTTCGTCAGGTGGACGTAGTCGTCGCGGCCTTTGGCGGAGCCGGCGCCCGGGAACCAGAAGTCGGTGTCCGGGGCGACGCAGTGGGTGCCGAGGAGGCCGCGGCCTGCCCCCGCGCTGACCGAGGTGGTCTGCTGGACCGTCCAGCCGGGCGCGAGGCGGCCGTCGGCGCTGCCGACGAGCGCGGGGGCCTCCGCGCCGGACTCCTCGCCGGAGACGGGCCTGCCCGGCGCCTTCTGCGTCAGGAACGGCTTCGGCCCCTTGCCCTCGTCGCCGTCGTGCGCGTCGGTCAGCGCCTTGACGACGGGGAACAGGGCGGCCCCGCCCGCGCGCGCGGAGGCCGCGGAGTCCTCGGGGGCCTTCGACTCGGGCGTGAACGCCGTGTACGTCGTCTCCGCGAGGTCCGAGGCGCCGGGCTGGGGGCACAGCAGGCTGGTGCGCTCCACCGGCAGTTGCTTCGCCGCGGCGGCGCCGTCGTCACCGCCTTCCGGGGCGTTGACGGCGGCGAAGCCGGTGACGGCCGCCAGGGCCGTCACCACGGCGATCAGGGACAGGGTGGTGCGGTTCACTGCTGGCTCCCGTCGGGGCGCTCGCTGCCGGTGCCGTGCGGGGGCCTCGGCGGCATCGGGGGCTGCTGCGGGTAGGGGGCGTCCGGGGTGTCGTACGCCTGGCCGTAGCCCTGGTCCGGTCCGTAGGTGCCGTACGTGCCTCCGTAGGCGTACGGGTCGTACTGGGCGCCCTGGTGCGGGTCCTGCTGGTACGCCTGGTCGTAGCCGCCCTGTGCGTACGCCCCGCTCTGGTGGTGCTGTTCGCCGCCGTACGCGCCGTAGTCGGGGCCCGCGTGGGCGGGGGCGCCCCAGTCGCCCTGGGCGGACGCGGGTGTGTGCTGGGGCGGGACCGCGCCCAGAGCGGTGTCTTCGGGGTGGGGTTCGGGGAACCCCTCCTCCGGGGTGGCCTGTTCGCCCTGGGCGCGCAGCCGTCGGGCCCTGCGGCCCTCGCCCGTGGCCGCCTGCGCGGGCACGAGCTCCTCGGGGAGGTCGTCGTCCACGTCGCGGCGCCGCCCGGGCAGGGCGAGGACCACCAGGACGAGCGCGAGCGCGCCCTGGGTCCACAGCAGCGCCGTGTGGGCCAGCGGCGGCTCGTACGTGATGTCCAGGTGGCCGCCCGCGGCGGGCAGTTCGAAGCCCTGGGCCCAGCCGTCGACGGTGGTGCGGGTCAGCGCGTGGCCGTCCAGGGTCGCCGTCCAGCCCGGGTCGGCCGCGTCGGCGAGGCGCAGCACGCGGCCCTCCTTGCCGGGCGGCACCTTGGTGTGGACCTCGACGGGGCCCGCGGCGACCGGCTCGGGGTCCTTGGAGCCGGACACGACGGTCGCGCGGGCGACCTGCCGGTCCACGCGCCACAGGGCGCTGCCGTCCTCCTGGCTGAGCCGGGTCAGACCCGGTGTGGTGTCCAGGGTGCGGCTGAGCTCACGGGGCGCCCCGTCGCGGACAAGGACGTACCGCACCGCGTAGCCACTGAGCTGGTCGGCCTGGTCGGCGCCGGAGCCCGCGAGGAGGCGGGCCACGATCCGGTCGAGGCGCCGGTCGGTGCCGTCCTGGGCGGCGAGCTCCGCATCTCCGAGGCGGGCGCCGGAGCCCCGTACGAGCATGTAGGAGACCTGGGCGGTGGTGTCGCTGTCCAGGACGAGCGTGCGGGCCTGGTCCTGGGTGCCGCTCTCCTCGGCGACGAACGCGGGCACCTGTACGGGGTCGCGCCGTTCCAGGGGGCCGTCGGCGCCGCGGATCATCCACCCGGCGGCGGCGAGCAGCGGCCCGGCGGCCGCGGCGAACGCGATCAGGGCGGCCACCGGCTGGCGCCAGCCGAAGCTCTGCTCGGCGACGCGCGCGCGGGCCCCGTCGGCGCCGAGCGCGGCGGCCGCGAGCAGCGCGATGCCGTAGGCCAGGGTGGCGGGGCCCGCCCACGCCGAGCCGTTCGACACCGCGGCGAAGACCAGGGAGACGAGCGCGACGGCCCAGGCGGCGCGCACGGCCGGCTGCCGCTCGCCGCGCAGCAGGGCGGCCAGCGCGGCCAGGACGATGCCGCCGAGCATCAGGCCGTGCACGGTGCCGGGGCCGCCGGGGCTGGAGCCGAGCAGGTCGAGCGCGGACGCGGCCCCGGTGCCGTGGGCGAGGCCGGCTTCCTTGAAGAAGCCGGTCGGCAGCAGCGTGAGGGACCACGGCGCGAGGACGAGCAGCGGCGTGCCCAGGGTGGCGAGGAAGCGCAGGCCGTACGCGACGAGGTCGCTGCGGCGCAGGGCGAGCACCAGGAGGCCGAGGACCAGCGCGATCGGCCACACGACGGGGGTGAAGGCGGTGGTGACGGTGAGCAGCAGCGCGTACGCCCAGGTGGCGCGCCAGCTCCCGCGCGCGCCCTGCGGGGAGGTCAGTCCGGCGGCCGCCGCGCCCGCGCGCGCGATGAGCGGCAGCAGGACGGCGAGGACGGCCGTGCCGACGCGCCCGCCGGCGAGCGCGCCGGTGGTGGCGGGCAGGAAGGCGTAGGCGACGGACGCCCACGCGCGCAGCAGCCGGGAGGTGACCAGGGGCCGGGAGGCGAAGTACGCGGTGATGCCGGCGAGCGGCACCGAGCCGATCAGCAGGACGGTGACGGCGAGCCCGGTGGAGCCGAACAGCAGGGTCGACAGGCCGGCGAGGAGGGCCAGGTAGGGCGGTGCGGCTTCGGTGCCGCCGATGCCGACGGGGTGCCAGGCGTCCGCGTAGCGCGACCAGAGGCCGGCGGCGTCGGCGGGCGCGGGCAGGAGCGCGCCGCCCGCGAGGGCGCCGCCACCGAGCAGCGAGCGGCAGGCGACGAGCGACACGAAGAGCAGGACGACGAAGAGCAGCGGCCCCGGTCTGCGGGCGATGCGCTTGAGGCGGGCGAACTGCTCGATCTCCAGGAAGTCGGCGTCGTCGCCGCCGGGCCCCGACTCGACGGCTCCGTGCCGTCCTGCGGAGGAGACCTCGGGGTCGGAGCGGCCGACCACGTTGCTGGCGACCTGCTCGACGGTGGCGCGCAGCGTGGCGCCGGGCGGCGGGAACAGCGGGCGCATCTCGCCGCCGCTCACCTGGGGTGTGCCGCGCTGCTTGCGGGCGCTCAGGATGCGCTCGGGCCGCAGCAGCGTGCCGAAGAGGCCGGCGACTTCGTCGAGGGCCTGTCCGGGGGCTTTGCCGAGGAGCAGGCCCAGCGTGCGCAGCAGGGTCCCGACGACGAGCCGTACGAGCACCCAGGGGAGCACGGCCGAGCGGGAGTTGGCGAGGAGGGTGTAGACCGCGCCGGCCTTGTCGACGCGGTGCGGGGAGGCGGCGGTGCGGCCCACGCAGTCGACGGCGCGGCGCTCGCGGGAGGCGGCCTCGGCGTGCCGGACGACGGCCTCGGGGGCGACGAGGACGCGGTGTCCGGCCGCGTGGGCGCGCCAGCACAGGTCGATGTCGTCCCGCATGAGGGGCAGTCGCCGGTCGAAGCCGCCGAGCTGCTCGAAGACGTCGCGGCGGATCAGCATGCCCGCGGTGGACACGGCGAGCACGGGCCGTACGTGGTCGTGCTGGCCCTGGTCCTGCTCGCGCCGGTCGAGGCCGGTCCAGCGGCGGCCGGAGTGGGCGATGGACACGCCGACTTCGAGGAGCTGCCTGCGGTCGTACCAGCCGCGCAGCTTGGGGCCGACGACGGCGACCTCCTGGCCCGCCTCGCGCTCCGCCTCGACGACGCGCAGCAGCTCGGCGAGGGCGCCGGGCTCGGGCGCGCAGTCGTCGTGCAGGAGCCACAGCCACTGCTCGGGCTCGCCGTGCGGCAGCTCCGGCAGGTCGTACGCCTCGTCGCGCCAGGTGCGGCTGACCGGGTCCCAGCCGCTGGGGCGCTTCAGGTAGGGCAGGTCGTCCGGGGTGAGGACGGGGGCCGTGCGGACCGCCTCGTCGACGGCGGTGCCGAAGCCGGAGCGGCGGGCCAGGTGCAGCACGCGGTCGTCGCCGAGGGCCTCGCCGACCAGGCGCGCGGAGTCGTCGGCGCTGCCGGTGTCGGCCGCGATCGCGTTCTGCACGGGGCGGTCCTGGCCGAGCAGTCCCGCGAGGGCGTCGGGCAGCCAGCGGGCGCCGTCGTGGGAGACGAGCACCGCGGTCACGACGTGACGCGGGAACTCGGGTGGGCTTGCCGGGTCGAACCCGGCCGCGCGGGACGGGTCGAACCCGGCGGCAGCGCCCTGGTGGGCTGCCGGGTGGCTGTGCACGGACATCGAGGTACGGGCCCCGGTTCGATGGACTGTGGTGGACGCCCGCGACCCGCGGGGGCGCTGTGGCGTCTCGGACGGGGCCCCACACTAACGGCTGGCGCCGCAACGGCCCGCCGCCTGTGGACAACTGGGGAGTACCGGGAACGGCGGTCACCCTCGCGGGGTGCCGCGGGCCGGGTGCGCCCGGCCCGGAAACGTCCGCGGGCCGGAACTCGGGGGGAGTTCCGGCCCGCCGGTGTGCGGGAGCACTCCGGTGTGCGAGAGGGGGGCGGGGGTCAGACGGCGGCCTTCTTGAGGCGGCGGCGCTCCCGTTCCGAGAGGCCGCCCCAGATGCCGAAGCGCTCATCGTTCGCAAGTGCGTACTCAAGGCACTCGGAGCGGACCTCGCAGGCGAGGCAGACCTTCTTGGCCTCGCGTGTCGAACCGCCCTTCTCAGGAAAGAAGGACTCGGGGTCGGTCTGGGCGCACAGTGCGCGCTCCTGCCAGCCGAGTTCGTCGTCCGCGTCCTCGACCAGCAGTTCCTGAACCAGCTCGGTCATGTGCGCCCCTCGTCCGTCTGTGCGTCCCCGTGCTGTCGTTACCGATTTCGGCTGAACGACACGAGTGAAATTACAAGTGTGCCGATCCGGGCCAGTCAAGCCGAGATCTGCTATTGGGCCCCTTATTCACTCTGCGGAACCAAGGCTTTGCGGAAAGTGTTCATATCTACCTAAACCATGACACTTGCCAGTGGCCTGTTCCGACGCGCGCGTCGACCCGTCCCCTCAGTGACTGGGACGCCGCGGCTCCCACTCCCGTTGCAGGGGTCCCGTCGAAGCGAACCGGATCACACAGGGATCACGACTGCGCCCCGGCAGTCGCGCGCCGGTTGACGCGCTGATTGACGCGCCGCGTCGAGCGCCGGTTGGAGCGCCTTGTGTCCCGAGCGGCGATCGCACAAACCTTTCGCCAGTCAGCGCAACCGGATGAGGTGAAACAATGTCCACATTCCGGACAATGAGTTGACATCCAAGGTGTGAGCCGCTGTCCTGGTGGGCATGCTCGCGAAATTGGCGCTTTCCGTGACCCGCACCAGCGGGTCTTCCGGTGCTGCCCCCGCGCGCTGTCGCTGTACCCGCTGTACCTGTACGTGCGCTTGTTCCAGCTGTTGAGCCACACCGCTTCCAGCTGTTGAACCCCTGAGGCGCACCACCCCGCGCTCTTCGCACGCGCGCGCCGTGCGCCGCACGCCCGCCGCGCCCCACCCGGCGTCTCACCCCCCGCGCCGTCCCTCTCCGCCCTTCCGCATCTCGCATGGCACCCGTCTTCCCCCGCTTTCCCTCGCGACACCCCAGTACTCCGACGTTCCAGCTCTCCGACGTTGAGGAACCACCGCACACTATGAACAGCGACAGCGACCTCCAGATCGCCGGCGACATCCTCGAGGTCCCGCACCTCCTGCAGCCCGCGCGCGAGCACCCCGTCACCGTCGCGGAGTTCGCCGGACTCGCCCGCGCCATCGCCGCCGACCGCGCCCAGTGGGCGCACCTCGTCCAGTACGACGCCACCAGCCGCTGGTACCACCGCCTGCGCACCGGGCCCGGGTACGAGGTGTGGCTGCTCTCCTGGGTGCCCGGCCAGGGCAGCGGGGTCCACGACCACGGCCGCTCCTCCGGCGTACTGACGCTCCTGGAGGGCGAGTTGACGGAGCGCAGCCGGCGCGGCAGCCGCACCCTGACGGCGGGCGCCCAGCGCGTCTTCGCCCCGGGGTACGTCCACGAGGTGGTCAACGGCTCCCTGGAACCGGCCGTGAGCCTGCACGTCTACTACCCCGGCCTCACCGACATGCCGATGCACACGGCTCGTTGCGAGGCTCGCGCGCCGCGGAACACGGCGCACGACGCACTCACCGTGTAAAAAACACCACCGGCGCGATCCCGCCGCTCCTGTGGCCGATCCGGCGACCGGCTGCCGCGATGTCACACCCGCCTGCGATGCTGGGCACATGCGCATTGTGGTTCTGGCCGGCGGCATCGGCGGCGCCCGTTTCCTCCGCGGACTCAAGAAGGCCGCGCCCGACGCGGCGATCACCGTCATCGGCAACACCGGTGACGACATCCACCTGTTCGGCCTGAAGGTCTGCCCCGACCTCGACACGGTGATGTACACGCTCGGCGGCGGCATCAACGAGGAGCAGGGCTGGGGCCGCGACGACGAGACCTTCAAGGTCAAGGAGGAGCTCGCGGCCTACGGCGTCGGACCCGGGTGGTTCGGCCTCGGCGACCGGGACTTCGCCACGCACATCGTGCGGACCCAGATGCTCGCCGCCGGCTATCCGCTCAGCGCCGTCACCGAGGCGCTGTGCGAGCGCTGGCAGCCCGGGGTGCGGCTCATCCCCATGTCCGACGACCGCGTCGAGACGCACGTGGCCGTCGAGGTGGACGGCGAGCGCAAGGCCGTGCACTTCCAGGAGTACTGGGTCCGCCTGCGGGCCTCCGTGGACGCGCACGCGATCGTGCCCGTCGGCGCCGACCAGGCCAAGCCCGCGCCCGGCGTCCTGGAGGCCGTCGCCGAGGCGGACGTCATCCTCTTCCCGCCGTCCAACCCCGTGGTCAGCGTCGGCACGATCCTCGCCGTGCCGGGCATCCGGGAGGCCATCGCCGAGGCCGGGGTGCCCGTGGTGGGCCTGTCCCCCATCGTCGGGAACGCGCCCGTGCGGGGCATGGCCGACAAGGTGCTGGCCGCCGTGGGCGTCGAGACGACGGCCGCCGCGGTCGCCGAGCACTACGGCAGCGGGCTGCTCGACGGCTGGCTCGTCGACACGGTGGACGCCGGCACCGTGGAGCGCGTGGAGTCCGCGGGCATCCGGTGCCGCGCCATACCGCTGATGATGACGGACGTCGACGCCGCCGCGGCCATGGCCCGCGAGGCGCTCGCGCTGGCCGAGGAGGTGCGCGCGTGAGCGGTACGGACGCGTCGGCCGAGGGCGCGGGGAGCGGTGCCGACGAGGAGACGTCTGGGCCGGCCCCGGCGTACCGGGTGTGGGCCGTTCCCGGACTGCCCGAGGTGCGCCGGGGCGACGACCTCGCGAAGCTCATCGCCGCGGCCGAGCCCGGGCTCGCCGACGGGGACGTCGTCCTCGTCACCTCGAAGATCGTCAGCAAGGCCGAGGGGCGCGTGGTCGCCGCGGCCGACCGCGAGGCCGCCATCGACGCGGAGACCGTACGCGTCGTCGCGCGCCGGGGCACCCTGCGCATCGTGGAGAACCGCCAGGGCCTGGTGATGGCCGCCGCCGGTGTCGACGCCTCGAACACCCCCGCCGGGACCGTACTGCTGCTCCCGGAGGACCCCGACGCGTCCGCGCGGGCCCTGCGCGAGGGGCTGCGCGGCGCACTGGGTGTGAACGTCGGCGTGATCGTCACCGATACGTCCGGCCGCCCCTGGCGCGCCGGCCTGACGGACGTGGCCGTCGGCGCCGCCGGGGTGCGGGTCCTCGACGACCTGCGCGGCGGCGTGGACGCGTACGGGAATCCGCTGCAGGCCACCGTCGTCGCGACCGCCGACGAGCTGGCCGCCGCCGGGGACCTCGTCAAGGGCAAGGTCTCCGGGCTGCCGGTCGCGGTGGTGCGGGGGCTGGGGCACGTGGTGCGGGGGATCGGCGCCGAGGCGGCCGAGACAGCCGAGACGTCCGGGACCGCCAGGACATCCGGGGCCGCCGAGGCCCCCAGGACCGCTGCGGCTTCGCAGGCACCCCAGGCACCCCAGGATCAGGACAGCGGGGCCCGGGCGCTGGTGCGGAGCGCCCGGGACGACATGTTCCGGCTCGGTACGAGCGAGGCCGTGCGGGAGGCGCTCCGCCTGCGCCGCACGGTGCGCGCGTTCAGCGACGAGCCCGTGGACCCGGGGGCCGTACGGCGCGCCGTCGCCGCGGCCGTGACCGCGCCCGCGCCGCACCACACCACGCCCTGGCGGTTCGTCCTCCTGGAGTCCGCCGCGGCGCGGCTGCGGCTCCTCGACGCCATGCGGGACGCCTGGGTCGCGGACCTGCGGCGGGACGGCAAGTCCGAGGACGCCGTCGCGCGCCGCGTGCGGCGCGGGGACGTGCTGCGCGACGCGCCCTACCTGGTGGTGCCCTGCCTCGTCATGGACGGGGCGCACACGTACGGCGACGAGCGCCGGGACACGGCCGAGCGGGAGATGTTCGTCGTCGCCGCGGGCGCGGGGGTGCAGAACCTGCTGGTGGCGCTGGCCGGGGAGCGGCTGGGGTCCGCGTGGGTCTCGTCGACGATGTTCTGCCGGGACGTGGTGCGCGAGGTCCTGGACCTGCCGAAGGAGTGGGACCCGATGGGAGCGGTGGCCGTGGGCCACCCGGTCGCGGCGCCGCCGCCCAGGCCGGAGCGGGACCCCGAGGCCTTCGTGGTGGTGAAGTAGGGCCGGAGCGGCTCAGAGCAGTCCGATGTCGGTCTTGGGCATCTTCGGTTTCCGGCGGGGCGGGGTGTGGCCGCTGAGCAGGACCAGCCGGGCCGCGCGGTGGCGCTGCCCCTGGTAGGGGGCCAGGAGTTCCAGCATGCGGGCGTCGTCGGCCTCGCGTTCACCGGCCAGGGCGTAGCCGACGATGCCGGGCAGGTGCAGGTCGCCGACAGTGACGGCGTCGGGCGCGCCGTTGCTGCGCTGGACGGTTTCCGCCGAGGTCCAGGGGCCGATGCCCGGGACGAGCTCCAGGCGGGCCTGGGCCGCCTCGGGCGCCATCGCCGCCGCCTCCTCCAGGCGTTCGGCCACCCGCACGGCGCGCAGGATCGTGGCGGCGCGCTTGTTGTCCACGCCCGCCTTGTGCCACTCCCAGGACGGGATGTGCCGCCACGTCGCCGGGTCCGGCATCACGTGCATCCGGGCCTGGGCGGGGGTGGGGCCGGGGGCCGGTTCCCCATACGCACGGACCAGGAGGCGCCAGGCGCGGTACGCCTCGTCCGTCGTGACCTTCTGTTCGAGGATCGAGGGGATCAGGGATTCGAGCACCAGGCCCGTGCGGGTCAGGCGCAGGCCCGGACGGCGGCGCTCCGTGTGGGCGACCAGGCGGTGGCGCGCGGTGAAGTCGGCGGGGCTGTCCTCGGCGCCGAGGAGGCGTGGGAGCTGGTCCAGGATCCAGTCCGCCCCCTGCCCCCAGGCGTCCGCCTCGGCGGTGCCCGCGCGCAGGGCCACGCGCAGGGTGGCGGGGCCCTCCGGGGTGCGGGTGGCCCGCCACACCGAGCCGTCGGGGGTGGCGCGGAAGGTGGGGTCCGCGGGGCCTCGGCGCAGGGGGCCCAGGGTGAGGGCGAGGTCGAGGGGGGTGGGAGGGGTCCAGGTGCGGTGCCTGGTGGTGGCCGCGGGGCGGCGGGTGGCCGGGGTCGGCCGGGGCACGGTGGTTGCGTCGGTGCGCTGGGGGGTCGCCGCGGGGCGCTGCGCGGCGCCGCGCCGCGGGGTTGCGCCGCCGCGCCCGGTGGTGCGGGTGGGGCGCGGGGCGAAGCGGGAGGACACCTGTCGAGGGTACGGGGTGGGGCCTCGCGGGGGCGCCCCAGTCCCGCCCCTTTCCCGAAACCAGGGGGCTGCCGCCCCCTGGACCCCCGCTCATCGGCGCTCCGCGCCTCGTCCTCGAACGCCGGACGGGCTGAAAAACCCTGCCGGACGGGCTGAAGCAGCCCTACTGGTCCGAGGAGAAGCGCAGGGCGCCTGCCGGGAGGGTGGCTTCGCACCAGACGCGGGCCCCGGCGCGCAGTTCGTTGTCCGCGCCCACGCGTGCGCCGTCGCCCACCACGGCGCCGGAGAGCACCGAGCGGGCCCCGACGGAGGCGCGCGTCCCGACCAGGGAGTCGGTGATGACGGCGCCGGGCTCGATGACCGCGCCGGAGAGGATCGTGCTGCCCACGAGCCGGGCGCCCTCGCCGATCACCGCGTCCTCGCCGACGACCGTGCCGCCGGTGAGCTTGGCGTCGGAGGCGACCCGGGCCGACGGCAGGATCAGGCGGTCGCCGCAGCGGCCGGGGACCGCGGGCGACGGGGCGCGGCCGAGCACCAGGTCGGCGGAGCCGCGGACGAAGGCCTGGGGCGTACCGAGGTCCAGCCAGTACGTCGAGTCGACGCGGCCCTGGAGGTGGGCGCCGGAGGCCAGCAGGTCCGGGAAGGTCTCGCGCTCGACGGAGACGGGGCGGCCCGCCGGGATGGTGTCGATGACCGACCGGCGGAACACGTACGCGCCCGCGTTGATCTGGTCGGTGACGATCTCCTCGGGGGTCTGCGGCTTCTCCAGGAAGGCGAGCACCCGGCCGGTCTCGTCCGTGGGGACCAGGCCGTACGCGCGCGGGTCGGTGACCCGGGTCAGGTGGAGCGAGACGTCGGCGCCGGTCGACTCGTGCTCCCCGACGAGCGCGCGGATGTCCAGGCCGGTGAGGATGTCCCCGTTGAAGACGAGGACCGGGTCCTGGGGCCCCGAGTGCAGGCGCGAGGCCACGTTGCGGATGGCCCCGCCGGTGCCCAGGGGCTCCTCCTCGGTGACGTACTCGATGTGGAGGCCGAGCGCGGAGCCGTCGCCGAAGTACGGCTCGAAGACCTCGGCCAGGTACGACGTCGCCAGGACGATGTGGTCCACCCCCGCCGCGCGGGCCCGGGCGAGCTGGTGGGTGAGGAACGGCACGCCCGCCGCCGGGACCATGGGCTTGGGGGTGTTCACCGTGAGCGGCCGCAACCGGGTGCCCTTGCCGCCGACCAGGAGGATCGCTTCTGTCACCTGTCGTCTCTGCTTCCTGCTGGGGCCGGCCGAACTCTGTTACGGCCGGCCAGTGTATGCAGACGTCATCGCGGACCGTGCAGTGCGACCGGGCCTCAGCGGCCCTGGAGGCGGGCCGACGCGGCGCGGGCCGTGCCGAGTTTGCCGTAGAGGCGACGGCCCGGGCACTCGGTGGCGAAGCCGTCCCGGTGGCCGGAGATCACATGCAGCCGGACCTTCGTGCCCTTCCTGTAGCGATTGCCACCTCCGGACTTCAGGTAGGTCTTACCGCGCGGGTTGGCTCCGAACAGGCCGAGCTTCCATGCCGTGAGGCGGGCGACGGCGTTGACCGCGGCCTTCGGCGGGGTGGCACTGGTGTAGGTGCCGATGACGGCGATGCCCATGCTGTTGGTGTTGAAACCGAGGGTGTGGGCGCCGAGCACCGGCTTCGCCACGCCCCCGGCGCGGCCTTCGTAGATGTTTCCGCACTTGTCGATGGCGAAGTTGTAGCCGATGTCGCGCCAGCCACTGCTCTTGACGTGGTAGCGGTAGATACTGCGCAGGACGGAGGGCGCCTGCGAGCAGCGGTACTTGTTGCCGGTGACGGTGTGGTGCAGGAAGGCCGCCTTCACGGTCTTGGTGTACGCGAAGTCGCGCTCGCGCAGGCGTTCGTCCGCGCCCCAGCCGCGTCGCGTGATGATGGCCGGGCGCGGGCCGACGTAGGGGCGCGCCGCGGTGGTGTTCGCCAGGCCGAGGGTGGTGAGCAGGTCGGCCTCCGTCTGCGCCTTGGTGAGTTCGGGGATGAGCGGCGCGCCGAGCGGGGCGAGGTCGGCGTTGACGGCGGAGGCCGCCGCGGTCGCGGCGGTCAGGCTGTTCGCGCGCGGGACATCGACGGGGGCGCCGCCGGGCGGGGGCTCCTCGCCGGGGTCGACGAGCTCCAGGCGCAGCCCCGTGGGCAGCCGGGGGGCGGTGGTCCGGCCGTCCTGGCCGCGTTCGGCCGGGGCGGGCCGGACCCGCACCTCCACCCCGTCCGAGTCCCCCACCCACAGCGGCGCCGTCGACCCGCGCACCCGGCCGGAGTCGCGCTCGGCGGTGCCGGGGTCGGCGGCGTGCTCGTGGTTGTGCGCCTCCAGGTCCTGCCAGGCGGACCAGACCGTGCCGCCCGTGGCGCGGGTGCGGACCTGGACGCTGCCGCGCAGCTCGGCCTCCGGGTCGTCCCAGACCACGCCGAGCAGGGAGAACGGCGCCACGTCGCGCCGGGGCAGCCCCTGCGGGCGCCCGGTGTCGCCCGCGCGGTCGGAGCCGTCGAGCGGCACGAGCGGGAGCGACCGGGTGGTCCCGGACAGGGCGTCCGCGGCGGGCCTTCCGCGCGCCCCGGGTTTCCCGCCCGCGACCGGCTTCGCGCCCGTGACCGGCTTCGCGTCCGCGACCGGTTTCACGTCCGCGACCGGTTTCACGTCCGCTAGGGGTCTCGCCTCCGCGGCGGGCTTGCCGCCCACGGCGGGTCCGGGGGCCGTGTGGGACCCGGCACCCGTGGCGGGCTTGGTCGTCGTGGCGGATCCGGTCGTGGCGGGTCCGGTCGTCGCGGCCGGCCCGGTCGTCGTGGCCGGCTTCACGTGCGCGCCGAGCCGCTCGTCCGCGCCGGGCACGCCGGGCACGCCGGTTGCCGCGGCGGCGTCCGCCGAGGGGAGGGTGAGCGGCAGCGCGAGCGCCGCCGCACAGGTGACACCGATCGAGGAAGCAAGGAATCCACGCATGCAGACGATCGTCGTCATAGCGGGTCATATCTGTCCATTGGGGAACTGACGGTCCGTCGGCGGGTCGTCGGCCGAACCGGTGGCCCAACTGCCCCGCCCGCACGGGCGACACGCGGGTCCCCGCGTACCCTTGCGGCCGTGAACGCCAACGACCGCACCCCTGCCGACCTGCTGCGATCCGCGCTCGCCGCCGACCCGGCGCGCCCGCTCGTGACGTACTACGACGACGCCACCGGTGAGCGCGTGGAATTGTCCGTGGCCACCTTCGCCAATTGGGTGGCCAAGACCGCCAATCTGCTCCAGGGCGACCTCGCCGCCGAGCCCGGCGACCGCCTCGCACTGCTGCTGCCCGCGCACTGGCAGACGGCGGTGTGGTTGCTCGCCTGCTCCTCGGTGGGCGTGGTCGCCGACGTGGGCGGGGACCCGGGCGGCGCCGACCTCGTCGTGAGCGGGCCCGACGCCCTCGACGCGGCGCGGGCCTGCTCCGGGGAGCGGGTGGCGCTCGCGCTGCGGCCGCTCGGGGGACGCTTCCCGCAGCCGCCGGAGGGCTTCCTGGACTACGCGGTGGAGGTGCCGGGCCAGGGTGACCGCTTCGCCCCGTACGCACCGGTGGACCCGGACGAGGCCGCGCTCGCCGTCGGCGGGGCGGAGCTGACCGGGGCCGAGCTGGTGCGGCGGGCCGTGGCCGACGCCGGGGAGTTCGGGCTCGGGCCCGGCTCGCGGCTGCTGTCCGGGCGGCCGTACGACACCTGGGAGGGGCTGAGCGCCGGGCTGTACGCCCCGCTGGCCGCCGGGGGCTCGGTGGTGCTGTGCCGGCACCTGGAGCGGCTGGGCGAGGACGGCCTGGAGAAGCGGGTGGAGACGGAGCGGGTGACGTCGACGGTGCGCTAGGCCGTCGCGGGCGCCCCGAGCCCTCTTCCGCCGCGCCCGTCAGCGGCTCCACCGCGGGCGGGCGCGGCGCCGTCCCGGACCCGCCACCCCGACCCGCCACCCCGGACCCACCGCCCCGAACCTGCCACCTCGGACCTGCCACCCCGAACCCGCCACCCCGCCCCCCCGGACCCGCCGGCACCGGTGCTCCGCGTCCCCTCCCCCGACGCCGGGAAGCCCGCTCACGCCCCCCGCGGGTTCACCCGTTCGGCTCACCCCATCCCCGCCCCGCGCGGCCTCGCGGGCCATGGTCGTAGGAGTGCCACGCACCTACGCAGCCACGAGGGGTGGACTCACACGTGACCGAGACCGCGCGCACTCCGTCCTCGCCGCAGGCCGTTGTCGGGCCCGGGGCGGGGGCGAGCCCGTCGGGGCTCGGGGGGCGGCGGCGCAGGGGGCGGTGGCTGCGGGGCGCGGCCCTGGCGACCGCCGTGGCGGTCCTCGCGGCGGGCGGTGCCGGGTGGGTGGTGTACGAGAAGCTCGACGGGAACATCACCGAGGACACCGGCGCCGCCGCCGAGCTCGCGCGCTACGAGAGGGAGCGGCCGACGCCGCTGGTCCACGACGCGCAGAACATCCTCCTGATCGGCTCCGACACCCGCTCGGGCCCCGACAACCGCAAGTACGGCCGCGACCTCGGCACCCAGCGCTCGGACACCACGATCCTGCTGCACCTGGCCGCGGACCGGCAGAGCGCGACCGCCGTGTCGCTGCCGCGCGACCTGATGGTGCAGATCCCGAGCTGCCGCCGGCCGGACGGCTCCCGTACGCGGGCCCAGTTCGCCCAGTTCAACTGGGCCTTCGAGTTCGGCGGCACCGCCTGCACGATCCGTACGGTGGAGAAGCTCACGAACATCCGCGTCGACCACCACATGGTGGTGGACTTCGCCGGGTTCAAGGACATGGTGGACGCGGTGGACGGCGTCCACGTGTGCCTCAGGGAGCCGATCGACGACGCCGACGCGAAACTGCGGCTGCCCGCCGGGCCGCAGACGCTCAACGGCGAACAGGCCCTCGGATACGTACGCACCCGCAAGTCGGCCGGCGACGGCAGCGACACCGAACGCATGGACCGGCAGCAGGAGTTTCTCGGCGCGCTCGTCAACAAGGTGCGCGGCAACGACGTCCTGCTGAACCCGGTGAAGCTCTATCCCGTGCTCGACGCCGCCACGTCGTCGCTCACCACGGACCCGGGACTCGCGAGCCTGCGCGGCCTGTACGAACTGGTGCGGGGGCTGCGCACCATCCCCACGGAACGGGTCCAGTTCCTCACCGTGCCGCGCCGCTCGTACACGTACGACGCGAACCGGGACGAGCTGGTGGAGCCCGCCGCCGAGGCCTTGTTCACCCGCCTCCGCGAGGACGAGCCGGTGCAGGTCACCCCGGCGGAACAGGACACCGCGAACGGCGTCGGTCCCGCGCGCGAAAAAGCCGGGGACGGCCGGGAGTACGGAGAGGCGCCCGAAGGCACGCGGGAAGACGCGCCCGAAAACACGCGGGAAGACGCGCAGGAAGGCGCGCACGAAGAAGCACAGGAAGAGTCGTACGAAGAGACGTACGAAGAGGGGGCGTTCGACGGAGAAGGCGCGGGAGGCGCCGAGGAGAGCGGGGAACGCGGCGACGGAAAGGGTCCCGGCCGCGGCGACGGGAAGCCGGACGACCCCACCCATACGCCGAGTCCGGCGCCCACGTTCCGGGGCAGCACCGCCGCCGGAACCGCCTGCGGGTAATGCGGGCGGCGGAGGGACGGCGAACGGGTGGCACGGGCAAGGGACACCGGGACAAAGAAATCGGGCGGATTGCCCAGGTGTAGGCGAGTGGAATTTGTCACCGGCGTCGTTGGAGGCTGAACTGGGCGGATAGTGTGAGCCGATCCGGTGTCCGGCCGCAGCGCCGCACACCGCTGGTACGAGTGACCGAGCGCCTTCTTGAGGGGGGAAAGGCGCCGCGTGGCCCTGACGGAGGACGCAAACAACCGTGGACGCGCAAGGCCGTGGGCGGGCTGACAACATCGACCCCGCAGACCAGTGGGTGCTCAACCCGCAGACCGGCGACTACGAGCTGCGACTGAGTCCTTCCGCAGAGCAGTCGGCGCCCCAGACAGGCGTACCCGGGCCCCGCAGGGCGGCACCGCGGCAGGGCTCGTCCCGGCAGGGTTCGTCCCGGCAGGGCGGTGCGCGCCAGGGCGGCACCCGCCAGGGCGCGCCGCAGCAGGGCACCCCGCGGCCGGGCGGCCGCGGCGGCGGCCGGGACCAGGTGCCGGGTCCGCGCAGGCGGCGGGCGGCGCAGCCGGAGGCGGCGGGCGGGCGCCGCAAGCAGAAGGCCAAGAAGGCCACGGGGAAGCGGATACTGGCGTGGACGGGCGGCACGGTCGCCTTCGTGATCGTGGCGGTCGGCGTCGGCGGCTACCTGTACTACCAGCACCTCAACGACAACATCACGTCCGTCTCCGACGACGGCGCGGGCACCGGCGGCTTCAGCAAGGACCGCGCGATCAACATCCTGCTCATCGGCACGGACAAGCGCAGCGGCGACGGCAACAAGGGCTACGGCGACGAGGGCAGTGTCGGCCACGCGGACACCACGATCCTGCTGCACGTCTCCAAGGACCGCTCCAACGCGACCGCGCTGAGCATCCCGCGCGACATGATCACGGACATCCCGGACTGCCCCACCAAGCAGGACGACGGTTCCACGAAGGTGATCCCGGGCTCGCAGAACGTCCGCTTCAACGAGAGCCTCGGGCAGAACGAGCGCACGCCGAGCTGCACGATGCGCACGGTCACGCAGATCACCGGCATAAAGCTCGACCACTTCATGGTGGCCGACTTCAACGCGGTCAAGACGCTGTCCAGCGCGGTCGACGGCGTGGACGTGTGCCTCGCGAAGGACATCGACGACCCCAAGTCGCACCTGAAGCTGCCCGCGGGCGAGCACTCCATCGAGGGCGAGGAGGCGCTGGCGTTCGTCCGTACGCGGCACAGCGTGGGCAACGGCGGCGACCTGAGCCGGATCCAGCTCCAGCAGCAGTTCCTCAGCTCGCTGATGCGCAAGCTGAAGTCGAACGACACCCTGACGAACCCGAAGAAGATGATAAGTCTGGCGGAAGCGGGCACGAAGGCGCTGACCGTCGACTCCAAGATCGCCGACATAATGAAACTCCGTGACCTGGGCATGGAGCTCGGCAAGCTCGACATGAAGAACCTGACCTTCGCGACGACCCCGGTGGACGACAACCCGGCGGAGAAGGTGAAGGCCACCGTCGTCCTGAACCGGGCCAAGGCCGACGAGCTGTTCTCGATGATGCGCGAGGACGTGTCGCTGACCGAGGTCAAGAAGCAGGAGAAGAAGGAGAAGGCCGCGGTGGCCGCGCGGCTCAAGGGCCCGCGCTCCGAGCCCGGTGACGTCCGCGTCGACGTCTACAACGGCAGCGGCAAGACGGGCGCCGCCCAGGCGACGCTGAGCTGGCTGCAGAACAGCGAGGGCGTGACGAAGTCGAGCCAGCTCGGCAACGCGCCGAAGAACCTCGCCAAGACGACCGTGGAGTACGGCGCCGACCAGGCCGACCAGGCCCGCAAGCTCGCCGACCTCATGGGCCTGCCCGCGTCCGCCCTCAAGCCGGGCAAGAGCAAGAAGAACGCCCAGGGGCTGCCCGCGATGGTGCTGACGCTCGGTGCGGATTTCAAGGGTGCGGGGGTACCCGTGAAGGCACCGTCGAAGGCTCCGGAGGGCATCCAGAAGGTCGAAGCCGACAAAACCGTGTGTGCCAAGTGACCTGAGGCGGTTGTTTCGCGTCTCACAGAACGCCCCGGTGGTTGAAGCGTGATGCATCGCCCCGGCCACGGGGCGCGGCGGCGGCGTGCCGCACGTGGCCGCCGGGCGGCCGCACCGGGCAAGCACGGCGGGGAGGGACAGGGGATGGGGCAGAACAAGGTGCGTGGGGAGGGGGCGCCCTCGGGGGGGGGCGCCCAGGCGCGTCCGCGGGCGGGGGGCGGGGCGCAGGCACGGCCCCGCACCGAGGGCGCGGCGCGGGAGGGGTCCCGCGCCGAGGGCGGATCGGGGGAGGGGTCCCGCGCCGGGGACGAGGGCCGAGGCGGGGCGCGCGCCGAGGGCGAGGCGCGGGGAAGATCGCGCGCCGAGGGCGCGCGCGGTGCCGCGCGAGCCGGCGTGGAGAGCGCATCCGGCGCCCCCGACACGTCCGGTGCTGCCGGTGCTCCGGGTACTCCCGGTGCTGCCGGTACTCCCGGTGCTGCCGGTGCTCCCGGTACTCCCGATACCCCTGGCGTCCCGCCCCAAGGTGCCGCCTCCGCTGACGCCGCGACCGTCAAGGCCACCCCCGCCAAGGCCGCGACCGCCGAGGTCGGGACTCCCAAGGCCGCGACCCCCAAGCCCGCGACCGCCAAGGCTGCGACCGCCGAGGCCGGGACCCCCAAGGCTGCGACCGCCAAGGCCGCGACCCCCAAGCCCGCGACCGCGACCACCAAAGCCGTGCCCAAAGCCTCCCGGAAGCGCTTCCGGAAGGCCACCGCCGCAGCCGGTCCCGCGGCCTCCCTCGCGGCGACCGCCCGAGCCGCGTCCAAGGCTCCCGCCCACACCCCCAAGGCCTCCACCCCCGGCTCCTCCCCCGCCGGAAGCGGCCCCGCCGGAGGCCAAGCCGGTGACGCCGCCTCCGTCGTCGAGGACGCGCCGGTCCCCCGGCCCCGTACCGGGGGCGGAGGCCGCAGCGGGGGCGGCGGCCGCGGCCGGGGCGGCCGCGGGGGGCGAGGGCGGCGCGAGGGGCGTACGCCGCCCAGCCGCAAGCGGCGCGTGCTGCGCTGGTCGGCGAGCATCCTCGCGGTCCTGATACTCGGCACGGCGGGTGCCGGATACCTCTACTACCAGCACCTCAACGCCAACCTGGAGACCGACGACCTGAACCTGGGCGAGCACCGCGCCCCCGCGCCCACGCCCAACTCCGCCGGTCAGACGCCCCTCAACATCCTGCTCATCGGCTCCGACGCGCGGGACTCCAAGGAGAACCAGAAGCTCGGCGGCGCCAAGGAGACCTTCGGCGGCCCCCCGCTCGCGGACGTGCAGATGCTGCTGCACCTGTCGGCCGACCGCAGCAACATGTCGGTGATCAGCATGCCGCGCGACACCCTCCTGACCATCCCCAAGTGCACCGACCCCGACGACGGCAAGGTGTACGAGGAGACCGGGCCGCGCGCGATGACGAACGAGTCGCTGGGCCGCGGCGGCCCCGGCTGCACGGTCGCCACCTGGGAGCGGCTGACCAACATCCACATCGACCACTTCATGATGGTCGACTTCTCCGGCGTGGTGTCGATGGCCGACGCCATCGGCGGCGTCCCCGTGTGCGTGGACAAGAACATCCACTCCCGCGACAGCAAGGGCCACGGCTCGGGCCTGAAGCTGGAGAAGGGCACCACGAAGGTCAAGGGCGAGCAGGCCCTGCAGTGGCTGCGCACCCGCTACGGCTTCGAGGACGGCAGCGACATCGCCCGCGCCAAGGCCCAGCACATGTACATGAACTCGCTGGTCCGCATGCTCCGTGAGAACACCGGGCTCACCAGCCCCGGCCGCCTGATGAACCTCGCCGACAACGCCACGAGGGCCCTCAAGGTCGACCCGGGCCTCGGCTCGGTCAAGAAGCTGTACGACCTCGGCAACGAGCTGAAGAAGGTCTCGCCGGAGCGCACGACGATGACCACGATGCCGTTCGAGTACTCCGGCTCCCGCGTGGTGCCCAAGCCGGGCGACGCCGAGCAGTTGTTCCGCCTCGTACGCGACGACATCGCCCTGGACGGCAAGGACGAGCGGAAGAAGCCGAAGGAGAAGCTCTCCGACGACCCGGCCGCGCCGGACGCCGAGATCGCGCTGCAGGTCCGCAACGGCACCCGCACCGCCACCGAGCCGCCCATCAGCGGCCGGGCGAACGCGGTGGCGAAGCTGCTCGCGCGCAAGGGCTTCGCGAAGGCGGCGCCGGACACGGCGTCGGCCCTCACCGAGGCGCGTACGGTCATCCGCTTCCCGACGGTCGACCTGGAGGGCGACGCCCAGCGGGTCGCCAAGTCCCTGGGCCTGCCGCTGAGTTCGGTGAAGAAGTCGACGGACGTCTCCGGCATCACGCTGGTCGTCGGCGCCGACTGGCGCGAGGGCGCCAAGCCCGAGAAGCCGAAGAAGCAGGACGACGCGACCCCGGACTCGGCGGACGCGATGAACGGCTCCGACAAGAAGGCGTGCATGAAGGTGGACCCGAACTTCACCTGGTGAGGCGGGAGTCGGGGCGGAAGTCCGGGTCCGGGTCCGTTCCGCTCGGGCGGTGCCGCGCCGCGGTCAGGCGTCCTGCGCCATCGGCATGACGGCGGGGCGGCGCGAGGCGATGACCTTCCTGGCGAGCGAGCGGGGGCTGGTGAGGAAGCCCCAGCCCCACGACATGTGCATCGTCGCCAGCGCCACCGGGATCCGCAGGCGCGCCTTCAGGGGCAGCCCCTTGCCGGCGGGCACGGACCCGGCGACGATCGCGGCCAGGTAGCCGCCGGGGACGACGAAGCCCCAGGGGGTCAGGGCCGCGCCGACGACGACGCCCGCGGCTATCGCGCACACGGCGGTCGGCGGCGCGAGGTAGCGCAGGTTGATGGAGCCCTCGTGGTAGCGGGCGACGACGTGGCGCCAGCGGCCGTAGTCCTTGTACTGCTTGGCGAGCGCCTTCACGCTCGGCCGCGGGCGGTACGAGACCTTCAGCTCGGGCGAGAACCAGATGAGGCCCCCGGCCTCGCGGATGCGGAAGTTCAGCTCCCAGTCCTGGGCGCGGATGAACTCCTCGTTGTAGCCGCCCTGTTGCTCCAGGGCCTCGCGGCGGAAGACGCCGAGGTAGACGGTCTCGGCGGCCTGGGCGTCGCCGCCCGTGTGGAACGCGGCGTTGCCGACACCGATCTTGGAGGTCATCGCGGCGGCGACGGCGCGCTCCCAGTCGTTCTCGCCCTCGGCGTGCATGATGCCGCCGACGTTCATCGCGCCGGTCTCCTCCAGGAGCCGCACCGCGGTCGTGATGTAGCCGGGCGAGAGCGCGGCGTGGCCGTCCACGCGTACCACGATCGGGTGGCGGGACGCCTTGATCGCGGCGTTCAGCGCCGCCGGCGTACGCCCCGTGGGGTTCGGGACCGTGTGCACCCTGGGGTCCTCGCGGACCAGTTCCGCGGCGATCTCGTCCGTGCGGTCGGTGGAGGGGCCGAGCGCGACGACGACCTCCATCTCGCCCGCGTACTCCTGCTTCAGGATCGCGTACACGGCCTCGCGCAGGTGCCGCTCCTCGTTGAGGACCGGCATGATCACGGAGACGGCGGGCGGCTGACCGTCAGAATTCACGTGCGGGGTTCCTTCTCGTCTCTCGGTCCGGGTCACGGAGGCGGCCGTTCCGGGGAGGCCCCGGACCACGCAGCACCGTGCGTCACGTTACCGCGAACGGGGGATACGGTCGCGCGCCGTCCGGGTCGCTGCCCGGGGTCGCAGATCGTATGGGCCTACGGTTCTGGGGTCCCCTCGGCTCAGCCGCGACCGCGGAGGTGTCCTCGCACGTGACCGCACCGCCCCGCTCCCCCGCTCCGCCCCCGCGCGGGCCGTACCCGCCGCGGCTCGCGGACCCGCCGCGCGAGGGGGCTTCGCCGGTGGCCCGGCGGACACGGCGGCAGCGGCGGCCGCGCTGGGCGCTGCGGTGCGCGGCGGCGCTGTCCCTCGCGGTCCTCGCCGCGGCTGGCGTCGGGCACACCGTGGTCACCGGCCTGGACACCGGGATCAGGCGCGTCGACGCCTTCAAGGACATGAAGAACCGGCCCGAGGGCGGCCACGGCATGAACGTGCTGCTCGTCGGCACCGACGGGCGGGACAAGATCAGCCGCGCGGAGCGGAAGAAGTACCGCCTGGGCGGCGAGCCCTGCCACTGCACGGACACGATCATGATCGTGCACATCTCGGCGGACCGGAACCGGGCGAGCGTGGTGAGCCTGCCCCGGGACTCGTACGCGGAGCTGCCCGAGCACGTCGACCGGAACTCGAAGAAGAAGCACCGGCCCCACCCCGTCAAGATCAACGCGGCGTACGCGGAGGGTGGCCCGAACCTGACGGTCCGCACGGTCGAGCGCATGACGAAGGTGAAGATCGACCACTACCTGGAGGTCGACTTCACCAGCTTCATGAAGACGGTCGACGTGCTCGGCGGCGTGGACATCTGCACCACCCGCCCGCTGAAGGACGCGTACACGGGCCTCGACCTGCCCGTCGGCACCCACCAGCTCAACGGCGGCCAGGCGCTGCAGTACGTCCGCTCCCGGCACATCGACGGCGCCGCCGACCTGGGGCGGATGCAGCGGCAGCAGCGGTTCCTCGCGGCGCTGATCGCCAAGGCGACGAGCAGCGGCGTGCTGTTGAATCCGGTCAAGTTCCGCGACGTCACGCAGACCCTGCTCGGGTCGGTGCGGGCGGACAAGGGCTTCGGCACGGAGGACATGCTGGCGCTCGGGCGGGCGATGCGGGACTTCTCGCCGTCGTCGTCGGAGTTCACCACCGTGCCGCTGGACCAGCAGGGGCGGACGGTTCCCGGGGTCGGGGCGACGCTGGCGTGGCATCCGAAGAAGGCGCCGAAGCTGTTCCAGGCGCTGCGGGACGACAAGCCGCTGGCGCCGCACCGGGTGCGGCGCAAGGCGGTGCTCGTGCCGGTCTCCCCGGGCCTGATCCAGGTGCAGGTGGACAACGGCACGCGCACGCCCGGCCTCGCGCGGCGCGTCGACGGGGCGCTGCGCAAGGTCGGCTTCCGCACCACCGGGGCGCCCGGCACGCTGCCGCTGGCCCCCGGGGCGAAGCCGCTCGCCCGGACGGTCGTGGCGTACGACCCGCGCTGGGACCGCTCGGCGAAGTCCCTGGCGACGGCGCTGCCCGGGTGCGAGATGCGGCAGGTGCCCGGGCAGGGGGCGGTGCTGAAGGTGCTGGCGGGGTCGGATTTCCGCCAGGTACGCAGGGTGCGGGCGGAGGACGCCTTCCAGGGCGAGTTCGGCGTGGTCACCGGCGACGAGGTGGTCTGCCGCTAGGGCCGGGGCCGGCTCCGGGCGCCTCCCGGCTCGGGCCGCCTCCCGGCTCCAGCCGCCTCCCGGCTCCGCCCGGCTCCGGCCGCCCGGGGTGGTCCCGCCCCGCCTCGGCCCGCCGCTCCCGCGAGGCGCACGCCGTGGTGGGGCCGGGCGGCCGGCGGGGCACCGCGAGGCCGGACCGGCCCCTCAGTCCTCGAAGCCCTCCGCCGCGCGGGCCTCGCGGAGCTCCTTGATGGCCCGGCGCCGGGCCAGCCGGTGCGTGCGGCGGATCTGCGCCTCCTGGTACCGCCGCCGGTCCCGGTCGGTCTCGGGCAGCACCGGCGGCACGAGGCGCGGCTTGCCGTCGGCGTCCACGGCGGCGAAGACGAGGTACGCGGAGCCCACCTGCTGCGCGGGCGTCGACTCGTTCCAGCGCTCGGCGAGGACGCGGACGCCGACCTCCATGGACGTCCGTCCGGTCCAGTTGACCTGCGCTTTCACATGCAATGTGTCCTGTAAAACACAAACTTAGGCAGCAACAAGCTTGAGCCCCTTGGCCTGCTGGCCTTGAGGCTTCTTGGTCAACGACACCTTGCGGGGTGCCCACGGGTCGGGCTCCCAGATGGGGTGCAGTTCGTAGCGGGACGTGGCCCGCTTCCCGGGGCCTCGGTCGACGCGGTACACAACGACCCGTCGCACCAGCTTCCGCAGGATCTCGTTTCGGGCGGCGTAGGGGAGCGTGTCCCACTCGTCTATGAGGCCGACGATCAGCGGTTCATAGTCGACCTGCTGGGGCGTCGCCTCAATTTCGGCGACTTCCTGTAGCGCTTGCTCGGCCGCCGCCTTCTTCTTCTTGATCTTGTCCCGTGCCGCTTCGTACTCGCCGGGGCCGTACTCTTCCGGATTCACGGCGTGGTCGGCGCGGAGTCGGGCCAGGCCGTCAGCCTGTTTCTGAATCTCCTTGGTCAGTCTCTCCTTCTCTCGCGCGGCGAGTTCCCTCGCCCTGCCGACCTCGCGGCGCCGCTCCTCGACGGCCGGGGCCGCGTCGATGTCCGGGGCCGCTTCCGTGGCCAACCAGTCCAGTACGAACCGTTCCAGGCGGGCCCGGGTGGTGCTGACTCCGCAGCATCCGCTACCGCCGCTCTTGATGTACCAGTTGCAGCGGTAGCCGTAGCCGTTGACGGTCTTGCCTGTCGAGCCGCCCCGGAATGCGGCCATGCTGCGACGGCAATCGCCGTGGCGTACCAGGCTGGTGAGCGGGTAGCTAGCGTTCCTCTCGCGCGGGGGCAGGCTCTTTATCAGGGCGCGGTTTCCCTGGTACGCCTTCCATAGTTCGTCGTCGACGATGGCCGGTTGCGCACCGGGTAGGTATCTCCAGTTCTTGCAGGTGGAGAGTTCGCCACATTTACAGGCCGTGTCGTGCGAGCGGAGGTATCCGGCGGCGAATCCGCTGTCCATGTACTTGCGGAGTGCGGATTGTTCCCAGAGGTTCCCCATGGTGCTGCGGAAGCCCAAGGAATTGAGCCAGGCGCAGATGACTGTGAAGCCCTGTCGGCCGTAGACCTTGCGCTCGTATGCTTCGAGCAGTATTTCCGCTGTTTCGGGATCGAGCGAGTACCGCTCTTTTTGCAGGGTTTCTGTTTTCGGGTCCCAGCGGCGGTGCCAGATGTAGCCGAAGCGCTTGCGGCCGGTGGCCGGAAGCCGTTCGGTGTTGCGGCGGTGCTCGTGGGTCTCGCGCCATTGTTCACCGGCGCGGTTGCTTTCGTAGTTGCCGAAAGCGAAGATCATTTCTTGCTGGAACTCGCCGATTGCTGTTCCGGCGTCGACGGGTTCCGTCGCTGATTCGAGGCGCCCGCCTGCGTATTCGAGGCGGGCGAGGTTGACAGCGTTGCCGGTCCTGTTGCGCCCGAATCGGCTGTAGCGCCATACGGCTATGCCGGAGGCGAATCCCGCCTCAACTCCTTCTATGGCGCGCATGATCTTGCGCTTGAAGTTCCTGCCGGTGGCGTCGAGATCGACAATGTAACCGATGATGCGGCGGCGTGTGCGGCGGGCCCACTCGTCGAGGGCCGCCTTTTGCAGTTCGGGGCTGATTTTCTCCTCTCGCCATGTGCTGACCCGGATGTAGCCGATGTACGCCTCAAGGTCATCAAGGCCTGACAGGTCATCCGGTACTTGCATGTCCGGCAGAAATGTCGCGGGCGTGCCGCCCGCGTTGAAGGATTCAGGTACCTCCCGGAAGAGCTTTTGCAGTTCTTCCCATGTGATAGGCGGTGTTCCTGCTGTGCGTATCACGTTTCCCTTTCCCGTTATCGGGTCGGTCCGGATGGGTCACTGTGCCTTTCGTTTGGAGTGACTGGTGTGGGGGCGCAGTGTGACCACGTTGCCCGGGGCCTGCTCGTCCCCGTCCCCGGCGGGTTGGCCTCCGTTCGGGGGTGCGGTGTGCTGGTCGAGCAGGCCGCGCGCGACGTGGTCGAGCGCGCGGCGGTATCCGGCGTTTTCCGCTTCGGCGAGTTGGTGGGCGTTGAGGCGTTGGGCGTTGTGCACGGTGTGGACGATCAGCAGGGGGACCGCGGTGAGCACGGTGAGGGCTCCGCACATGGCCGTGTTGTCGTGATCGCTAAGGATTCCGTAGATTCCCGCGCTGAGCCCGAGTGCGAGGAGCGCGACGGCGAATGCGGGCATGTAGCGGGTGATCAACTGTGCCTCCGTGCGTCAGTTCTCGGCGGTGCGCCCTTCGCCGTTGTGGGGCGGAGTGCGTTGCAGGGTTTCTGTTGTGGCGATGAAGACTCGGCGCGCTTGGGGGTCGTGGATGCCGAGTTCGTCGGCTGCCTCTTCGGGGGTCAGGGGGTGTTGGCGCGGTTGGGGGGCGCGGACGCGGTCGAGTTCGGCGGCGCTGATGATGCCGGCGGCGATCAGGACCTCGGGCAGGGGCAGCGTTAGGGCCTCGGCGAGTAGGGCGAGGTTGCGGGTTTCGGTGCTGCCCTTGCCGCTGAGGATGCGACTGATGGTGGCGCGCCCGATGCCGGAGTCTTCGGCGAACTTGGTTTGTCCGCCGCCCCTAGGCCCTAGGTCGTAGCCGCGCCTGGTGAGCTGATCTCGCAGCCAGGCGGCGAACTGCTCTGCGGTGGCGCGGGTCTCGTAGCGGGGCGTCGCCTCGGTTCGTCGTTTCATGAACGAAACATAGCGTGCATGAACCGAACGAGACATACCAACCTGCGGATGCGCGCAGCGTAACCACCCCCTTCACCCTCGTGCCGCCCTGAGCTGCGCATATGCATCGAACATATGTCGGAGTAACTGAGTGTGCATGTGCTGGCACGGCCAGTCAAGCGTGATAGCGGAGTGAAGTTCGGTCATTTGTGTGGCGCGTGTGTTCGATCTCAGTGCTACGGTTCATCCATGAACGATAACGGTTCGTTCATGGAAGGACGATGTTGATGGTTGTCTACGACCGCGCACGCCTGATCGAGGCCGCCCGCGCCGCGGGCGATGCCACCCCCTCTGACACGGCCCGGCGCCTGGAGGTTGCCCGGGCCACCGCGTGGCGCCTGTGGCACGGCCGCACCGCCCCGTCAGCGGCAGTGATCGCCGCAGTGGGACGGCACTACGGCATAGCCGCTGACCAGCTGATACAGCGGGTGGCCCCGTGAACGGGCCGGTGATCAGCCGCGCCCAGGCGATAGCCGATGCCCGCCGTGCCCTTGACCGGGCCCGCGCCCGGCGGGATGCCGACCGCGCCGCGGGCCGCCTCGCGCCGGAGATCGAACTCATCTGCCGCCGCTTGGAGCGCCAGCAGCGCGCCGCGCGGGCCGCTACCGCGCCGCGCCGCGCCGCCTGAACGACAGACGGAAGGGGCCGCCCCGGATTGCGCCCGGGACGGCCCCGCCACGACCGCCAGCTAAGGACCGATCGTGACCATGCCCGACCCTACTCGCCCTGCCCCGCGGGCCCCGCTCGCCATCCTGGGGGCCCGCACTGCCCGGCGGCACCTCCAGCGGACCGGTGTCATCGCCCGCCAGCTGCACGTCATCGCCCCGGGCACCGTCCACGTGCGGACCGTTCCCGTGCGCAGCAACCGCCGCGGTGAGTTCCGCCTCGCAACGCATGTCGCCCTGACCGGGGCGGACGGTCGCCCCGTGGCCGCGTCCGTGGACGCACACCGCGCCGTCAAGGGGTTCTTGACCCGGATGTTCCCTGCCGCCGACTGGTCGCGCCCCCTGGCCTACGACGCGCGCACCGGCCGCCTGGCCGCAGATGAGCCGGCCGTGCCCGCCGCGCTCAGCCGCGCCGCCGGGGAGGTGGGCCGGTGATCCGCCCGCAGCTGTCCGCCGACGGCCTTGCCGTGCGTCTGCCCATCGGGGCCCGCGCCGAGCAGCTGCTCGACGACCTGGCCCTCGCCTATGCCGAGGACCCCGACAACGTTGCCGCCCTGCTCGCCCATCACGGCGAAAACGTGCGAGCGCTCGACCACGCGATCTACGGGCACGGCGTGCCCGAGTACGAGCGCGCCATGAGGGCCGCCGCCGCGGACGGGAGCCGCGAGGCCCTGGCCGCCGAGGCGCCGATCGCCGCCGACCTCGACGACCTGCTCGGCCCCGACGCGGCGATCACCCTCGCCGGGCGGATCACCCGCCTCGCCGCCCACATCCGCCACACCAGCACGAACCGGAGCCCGCGCCCGTGAACGTCACCACCCTGCCCACCGCCCTGACCGGCCACCTCGACCCCGTCACCGGGCCCGCCCGCACGCCCGACGTGGTGTACGTGCCCGCGCCCGACGGCGCCCCCGCCGACGCGCCGCGCGTGTTCGCCGCCATCAACGCCGTGATGCGCGACGCGATGCCCGTCGGGAAGGACCGGCGGAACGAACAGCAGAACTACGCGTTCCGAGGCATCGACGATGTCATGTCGGCCATGGCGGGCCCGATGCGGGCGCATGGCGTGTTCATCCTGCCGACGATCGCCGACCACCAGACCCAGCGTGACGGGAAGATGACCCGCACCCTGATCACGATGCGGTACCGGGTGTACGGGCCCGCGGGTGACTGCCTGGTCGCCGACGTGCCCGGCGAAGCGTTCGACTACGCCGACAAGAGCACCAACAAGGCCCAGAGCGCAGCCCTTAAGTACCTGCTGTTCACGCTGTTCATGCTGCCCGTCGACGGCCGCAGCATCGACGACGGCGACCGCCACCACCCCGAGCCGCCCGCCGAGCACCGCGCCGAGCAGGCACAGCGCCAGCAGCGGCAGCAGAACCAGCGCCAGCAGCGCGGGCAGCAGCCGCGCCGCGGCAACCGCGCCGAGCCGGGCCCGTGGGAGCAGCCGGCCCAGCGGCAGCAGCGCCGCGACTACCTCGCCGAAGCCCAGCGGGCCGACAACGAGCACCAGTTCGCCAAGATCCGGGCTGCCGCCGCCGAGAACGGCGCCCCCGCGGACTACCTCGCCCGCCTCGACGCCGTCGCGGCGCAGAAGCGGGCCGCCGCCCAGCAGCCGCAGCAGCAGGCCCAGGGCGCACAGCAGCGCGGGGCCCCGCAGCAGGCCGAGGAACACGTCGCAGCCGTGGGCGAGATGTTCGACGCCGCCCGCACGGCGGGCGTGACCGACCGCGCCGAGGTCGAGCAGCTGTTCACCTCGCGCCACGGCGTGAAGCCAGCCGAGGCCACCGTCGCCCAGCTGCGCGAGATGCGCGACGACCTGCTCGACGCCGCCAAGGAGGCGACCGCATGAGCGCCGAGCGGCAGACCGAGCAACCGGCCGAGTCGCTGCGCGAACTCGCCACGCAGGAAGCCGTGTTGAAGCTGCTCGCCGAGCGGGTGGCCGCCGCGCAGAAGGACGTGAAGGCTCGCACACAGCGCGCCCTCGACGCCGCGCAGAAGCGCGACGGGACCGAGCGGGTCGGGGCGTACCTCCCGACCGGCGAGCAGGTCGCCACGATCTCTCTCCGCAAAGGCGAGACGGGGCCGGTCGTCACCGACGAGGAAGCCCTCGCCCGGTGGATCCGGCAGACGTGGCCCGGCGAGGAGTGGACCGAGACCCGCATCGTGCGCACGGTCAAGCCGTGGCGCCTCGCCGAGATGCTGGCCGAGATGGACGCCGCGGGCGCGGCGAAGCTGGTCGACAAGACGACGGGGGAAGTCCTCGACGTGCCCGGCGTCGTCATCAAGCCGACGCGCGCCCGCACGCACGGGATCACGTGGCGCACGGGCGGTAGGGAGCAGACGGCCGAGGCGTGGCGCACGGGCGTCCTCGCCGGTCAGCTCGCCGCCCTCACGTCCGGGGGTGAGGCCGCATGACGCGCACCCTCGACCGTGCCGAGCAGCTGATCGCCGAGCGGTTCACGGACGTACCCGGACAGCTCGCCCTCGACGTGGCCGACGGATTGCGCGTGGGGTCGCTCTGCTCGGGTTATGGCGGCCTCGACATGGCCGTGTGCGACGTGCTCGGCGCGTCCGTGGCATGGCACTGCCAGTACGACCCCGACGACAAGCACCAGTACGCCGCGCGCATCCTCGCGGAGCACTGGCCCGACGTGCCCAACCTCGGCGACATCACGCTCATTGAGTGGGTCGCGATCCTCGCCCTGTACGGCCCCATCGACGTGCTGACGGCCGGGTTCCCGTGCCAAGACGTGAGCCTCGCCGGTCTGCGCGCGGGCATCGCCGAGGGCACGCGGTCGGGCCTGTGGGCCCACGTCGCCCGCGCGATATCCGTCCTCCGCCCCCGATTGGTAGTGATCGAAAATGTCCGCGGACTTCTCTCGGCCAAGGCCGCTCGCGGTGTGGGACCCGACGGCACGCCTCTGGATGAAGACTCCGCCGGAACCGACACTCTTCGAGCTATCGGTGCCGTTCTCGGAGATCTGGCCGGCCTCGGGTTCGATGCGGAATGGCACGTGCAGCGTGCATCCGACATCGGGGCCCCGCACCAGCGTGCGCGCGTTTTCGTCATCGCCTGGCCTGCTGCCGACTCCGACCACGAGCGAGGGGAACGGTCCGGGGGCCCCGGACGGGAACCGCAACGACACGTTGCGGGCCCGCGTCCGGCAGCTGCCGACGCCCAGGGCGAGGGACGGCAAAGGTGTGGGGTTCGAGGACGGCCTACCGGCGGTCGTGCAGCTGCTCAAGACGCCAACCGCACAGCTTGCGGTGAACGGGGGCTCGCAGCACCCGCACAAGAGGAAGCGGGGCGGGCACGGCCCGACGCTCGCCGACGAGGTCGAGCACCTGTTGCCGACGCCAACCGTGGCGGACTCCCGCGACACCAGGAATCGGCGGCCGGACGGGACACCGTACGGCCAGGGGTACGGGGAGACGCTGACGGATGCCGCGGCACTGCTCCCCACGCCGAGGGCCAGCGACGGCACCAAGGCGAGCCCGGGCCAGAAGCACGGCGACGGAACGCCGTCGCTTGCGGGCGCAGCGGCATCGATTGGGGCCCCTACGCCCACGCCGTCGCGCGCTGGGAAGCGATCACGCAGCGCCCCGCACCCCGGCCAACTGACGATCGAGGCCGCCTGACCGCCGCGTTCGTCGAATGGATGATGGGCCTGGACAGCGGCCATGTCACAGGCGTGCCGGGCCTGTCCCGCCCCGCCCAGCTCAGGGCGCTGGGAAACGGCGTCGTGCCGCAGCAAGCGGCCTACGTATTGCGCCTGTTGCTGCGCCGTGCGGGTATCGCCGAGCGGTTCGGACTGACCGCATGAGCGCCGAGGGCCCGCCGCCGCCCGCCTGTAACCACGGCAACCCCCGGTGCGGCTCCCGGCCGGTCCGGTTCTACCCGTGCGGGTGGCGATGCGAGGAGCACCAGCCCGCCCGGACGCGCCCCTACCTCCGCGCCGCCCAGTGACCGCCCCGGGGCGAGGACGAGCCGCCGACGCCCCTCGCCCCGGGCGCACCGCCCGACAGGAGCACAACCCCAGTGACTTGGTTCAAAGTCGACGACACCGCCCACGCTCACCCGAAGCTACTCAAGGCCGGTAACGCCGCCCTCGGCCTGTGGGTCCGCGCGGGCGCCTACGCCGCGCAGCACCTCACCGAGGGTCTGATACCGGGCGTCGTCGCCCAGCTGTACGGCACCGCGCCCCAGGCCCGGAAGCTGATCGCCTCTGGCCTGTGGCACACCTCCGGCCACGACTGCGCCCGGTGCAAGCAGCCGCCCGCCGGCGACTACGTGATGCATGACTTCCTGGTCTACAACCCCAGCCGGGCGCGCGTGGAGGATGACCGCGCACGCTCCGCCGAGCGGCAGAAACGGGCTCGCGAGAAGGCCGCCGAGCAGCGGACCCAGGAGCGTAATCCGCCCGGTCCCTCGGCGGACCGTCCGCGATCCGGTGACGATCCGAGGCCGGAAAAACGCGAACCGTCCGCCAATCAGAACGAGTTTCCGGACGGCATCGCAGGTCAGAGGGACCCGTCACGGCGTGACGGCGTGGAAGCGTCACGGTCCCCCCGTCCCGACCCGACCCGACCCGCTGTACCTCCTACGGAGGTACAGCAAGCTAGCTACGGCTCGACCCCCGCCGTGCCCCCGAACGTCGTCCCGCTCCGCGACGAACTCACCGCCGCCGGGATCGTCGTCGAGTGGTCCCTCGAAACGGCCGAGTGGTTCCGCCTTGAGGCGATCGTGAAGCGGACGGCGGTCCCGGCCCTGGTGGACCACGCCCGCGAGCAGTGGCGCCGCGCCCGGTCCCGCCCGCGCTCCGTCCGGTACTTCCTGCCCGGGTGGACCGCGCTCCCCCCGGTGCCCCCTGGTGGCCCGACTTCGCCCGGCGCCGACGTGATCCCCCTCGATGCCGCCCGCCCCGGCCGCGTGGCCCGTGCCGCCGACCTGTTCCGCACCGCCGCCCAGGACGACCCCCGGGAGAACGCCCTGTGACCCGCCAGGAAGTCGCCGCCCTACTGGCCTACGCCGTGAAGCTCGACCCTCGCAGCGCACCTGCCGACCAGGCCGCCGCCGACGAAGTCCTCGACCAGTGGGCCGATCTGCTCGCCGACGTCCCACCGACCGCGCCGCACCCCAACGGGCGTCACTGGGACGCCGCACAGGTCGTGCGCCACCACATCGCTACCAGCCCGTACCCGATCAAGCCGTCGGACGTGTCCCGCCCGTGGCACTACTTCCGCCGCGACGTAGTCGACCGGCACCACGACCCCGTACCCGCGGCCGATCCGGACGACCCCGCCGCGTACCGCGCCGCCCTGGTCACCACCCGGCACGCCGTCGCCATCGGCGCCGCGCCGGCCGCCACGTTCCGCGTGCTGACCGGCGGCACCCGCGAAGAGCGCGACCAGGTAGCCGCCGGACGCCTCGCCGCTCTCGGCAACTACGTCCCCCGGACCGTGCGCGACGCCCTCGCTCCGTACCGGCCGCGCCGCGCCGAGCGGGAGAACCGCGCCGCCGAGGGACTGCCGGACCCGCTCAACGTGGCGTGCCCCTACGAGCAGTGCCGCGCCCGCGCGGGTGAGCCGTGCCGCACCTTCCGCCGCACCCCGCGCAGCACCGCGCACCCCTCCCGCCTTGACCTCGCCACCCACCAGCACTACGCCCCCAAGGAGTCGGCATGAGCACCCCGAAGCAGGCCCGCACCCACCGCCGCAAGGCGAACCCCGGTGACCGCACCCGCAACGTCAACGCCTGCCGCGTCGAGGCGAGTTGGAACGACCGCCCGGACAAGCCCGCCACTTTGAAGACGTCGGACCGCAAGCGCGCCCGGCGCCTTGCCCGCCAGTGGGCCGCCGAAGGCGCGTACGTGATCGTCCAAGAACACACCGGGTGGGACACCTGGCGCACCGTGACCGAGATCGACGGCCCTGCCCTGGTCGCCGCGCAGCAGCGCGCCGCCGCCGAGGAGCACCGCCGCATGGAGGAGCAGCAGCACGCCGCCGCCAAGGCGGAAGCCGCCCGCCGTGCCGCTTCCGGCCGGGCCGAAGGCACTCGCGCCGACCTTGCCCGCCTCATGAGGCGCCCGCCGGTCGCGCGTGAGCAGTGCGGGCGCCGCGACGCCCGGCACGTCACCGGGGCGCAGCGGTGATGCCCGACGCCGCCCTCGCCGCCATCCGTGCCGCCGTAGAAGCCGCACACGCCCATGACCTTGCGACCGCCGAAGCCGTGGCCGCGTACGTGGCCGATGAGCTGACGGCCGTGGGGTGGACGCTCACCCTGGACGAGGCCGCCAGCAGCACGCCCGCCGCCACCTAGCAGCGCACAGGGGGCCGGTATTCCCGGCAGACCGGGCCGCCCCCGCCTGCTATCGTCCGTTCATGAACGGTAGGCACCGTTCATTAACGGACATCCGGCGCGATTGCATCCCGACGGAGGTACTTCCCATGGACCGGCCCACCCCGGCCGCCCGATTCGCCGCCAAGGTCCGCCCAGGCCCCTGGTCACTCCGCCGGGACTGCCCCGGCCCCTGCCACCTGTGGGGCGGAAGCCAGAACGAAAAGGGCTACGGAGCGTTCTGGCTCGACGGCCGCACCGTCAAAAGTCACCGCTACGCCTACGAGCAGGCCCACGGCCCGATTCCCGCCGGCCTTGAGGTAGACCACCGGTGCCGCCGCCGCGCCTGTGTCGCCCCCGCCCACCTTGAAGCAGTCACGCACCGCGAGAACGTGCTCAGGTCCACGAACCACGTCGCCGCCCGCGCCGCCGTGACCCACTGCCCCGCGGGCCACCCCTACGACCAGGCGAACACGATCCGCGCGAGGGACAGCACGCGGAAGTGCCGCGCGTGCAAGAACGCGTCCGCCCGCGCCGCCCGCCGCCGCGCCCGCGAGGACCGCCTGACCGCCGTCGAGCCCATCCGCCCCCGCACCACCTCACCCATCCTCGAAAGGGCCGCCTAACCCATGAGTGGCGAGACCACCATCACCATGACCGGCAACGTCGTTGCCGACCCCGAACTCAGGTCCACCCCCGGCGGCGCCGCCGTCTGCAACTTCCGCATGGCCAGCACCCCCCGGCGGTTCAACCGCCAGTCCAACGAATGGGAGGACGGCGACCCGCTGTTCCTCGGCGTCGCCGTGTGGCGCCAGCAGGCCGAGCACGTCGCCGAAACGGTTCAGCGCGGCATGCGCGTGATCGTCGTAGGCCGCCTCACCCAGCGCCAGTACGAGGACCGTGAGGGCAAGACCCGTTCCTCGTACGAGATCCAGGCCGACGAGGTCGCCCCGTCGCTGCTGCGCGCGACCGCGGTCGTCACCAAGGCCAACGGCGCCGCCCAGGGCGCACAGCAGTCCGCCCCGCAGTCGTACGGCCAGCAGCGCCAGAGCGACCAGTGGGCGACCAGCGGATACAGCGACGAGATCCCGTTCTGATCAGGCCCCCCGCGACCGGCCGCGCGTCCGGTCGCGGGCCCTGCCGCGCGCGTGAGCACTGCCTCGACCACCTCAACCCCGGACAGGAGCGCACCACTATGCCCCGCATCCCCGACGCCGTTGCCGTCGCCTCACTCGACACGCACCGCCTGATCGTCGCCGTACGGAACGACGGACACGCCAACGTGACATCCAACCTCGCCCCCCGCGACGTCGCCCGCGTACTGCGCCAGATCGCCGACGGATACGAGCAGCGCGCCGGACAGTGCTCGCGCGCACTCGCCACAGGCCGCCCGTGCCCCGTGCACGACGCGCCCGCCTCGCCGTCCGAGGCCCTGCTCGCCGCCGGGACCGGCGCCGCCGAGGCCGCCGCCCGCGGCATACGCAAGGCGCAGCGCTCCGCCGGCCTCGACGCCCTGCTCGCCCAGTTCGCCGCCGCCAGGTCCCCGGCCGCCGACGACCAGGCCGCCGAGGAGCCCGACGCGCTCACCGCCGACGACGTGCGCGCCGCCCTCGACTTCAACCGGCCCGACCGCGACCCGGCCCTCGCCACGCTGCGCGATGTCCTGCTCGACGACGCCCCGTGCACCCCCGAGCAGGCCCTCACCGCCGCCCGCATCATTCTGTCCGCGCACGCCCGCCACCTCGCCGCCGTGGTCGAGCGCGAACACGAGAGCACACAGAGCCGATGGGGACTCAACCGCTCTACCCGTGGCCTGCTCACGGGGTACAGCGGAGCACGCCGCGCCATCCGGGCGTACGCCGACCGCCTCGACGACGAGCAGGCCCTCGCCGAGGGCGCAGCGAACGAGCAGGCCCAGCCGTGAGCCCCCGCCCCCAGCAGCGCGCGCCCAAGGGACGCGACCGCGACCGCGGCGACCGGCGGGCCGTGGTCGACGTCCTGCTCGCCCGCGCGCACCGAGGCGTACTCACGCCCGCCGAGGGCGCCCTACTCGCCGAGCACGTACGCGAGGAGCAGCGCCTCGCCGACGAGACGCGCCGCGCCATGGCTGGCACTGCCCAGGCCCTTGACCGCCACCGCGAGGCCGCCGACGCCGCGATCGTCGAGGCCGAGCAGCGCGCCACCGACGCCGAGGGCAAGTTGTCGCAGTCCGAGACTTTGGGGCACCGCCTGTTGCAGCGGGCCGAGCGCGCCGAGGAACAGCTCGCTCACGTCCAGGCCGAGCGCGACCGCCTCGCCCGCGACGTCGACGCCACGACGCGTGAGGCGTACACCGAGCGCAGGCAGCACCGGCAGGCCCTCGCCGAGCAGCGCGCCCGCGTCGACCAGGTGCTCGCCCGCGTCCGCAACGCCCAGTCCCTCGGCGACGTCCTCGCCGCCGTCGCCGAACACGACGGGCTCTCACCGGCCGCCGCCCGCGCCCACGGCCGCATGCTCGACCGCGCCGACACCACCGAGGCCCGCCTCGCCGAGCAGCAGCGCGAGCACGACATCGCCCTCGCCACCGAGCGTCGCCGCACCGAGGGATGGAAGGCGCACACCCGCGAGGCCGAGCGCCAGGCAGGCCGGTACCGGATTGCGTGGCTGGCCGCCCGCCGCGACCGCTACGCCGACCGCGCCGCCATGGCCGCCGAACTCCCTGCCGTGCAGGCCGTCGAGCGCGTGCGCGCCCTCGCCACCGACATGCGCGAGTGGTGCAGCCCCCACGGCATAGCCAGGGACTACGCCGAGCACATCGAGCAGGCCCTCGCCGACCACCAGCACCAGGAGCAGCACGCATGACGACCACCCCCGCCCCCGCCGCCTCGCTGGTCGCCCGCCGCGCCGCCGTCGACCTCGCCGCCGTGCGCGAGCAGTGGGGCGACCTGCTCGCCGCCATCGGACGCCGCCCGGCCGCCGAGTGGCCGCCGCGCGAGTGCGCCGGGTTCCTCGACCAGCTCGCCGCCGACGACCGCGCCGAGGACGACGAGCAGCCGACCGAGGCCGTCGTCGGCCGGCTCCCCCTGCTGCTGCGCGAGCACCCGGCCCCGCTCAACCTCGACGCCCTGGACGCCGCGATAGAGGTCGAGCGCGAGCTGTTCGACCTCGCCGACGCCGTGGCCGGGCACGTGCAGCGCCCCATACGACCGGCGCGCGACAGCCGCGGCCGGTCCATCCCCGACCAGGCCGACGCCGCCGATCCGGCCCGGTGGCACACCGCCACGCACCGCGACGCCGGAGCGGCGAGCGCCGCCTCGGCAGGCTCACGCGCGTTTGGTCTGCACTGGGCCGCCATGTGGCTGGAGGGCCGCGCCCTCGACGAGACGTACGGCGACCTGTTCACCCCTATCCCCGCCCTGGTGCTCGACCAGGTCGCCGCGGTCGCCCGGCGGGCCCGGCGCACCGTCGAGCGGGCCCTCGGCCGCGACGGACGCACAACGGCCCTGGCCGAGGCGTGCCCGTGGTGCGGGGGGAGCCTGACCGGCCGGACCCGTCCGGGGGGTGAGCCGGTCGTCGTCTGCTCGGCCGGTGAGGCGTGCAGCGCGCCTGCCGACGGCCGCCGCCGGGGGGAGTGGCGGGGGGCGGAGCTGGTGGCCCTGTGGGGCGGCCTCGCCGAGGTACGCGGGCGACCAGCGGCATAGCGGCCCGGCCCCAACTCCCGGCGCGCGCCGGACGGTTGTCCGGCCGCCTTGTTGTGATTCGACTTGTGAACGGGGTTGTGAAGTCACTTCAGAAGTGCCTACAGTGTGCGGGTCACGGCGGCCCTCACCCGCCACCACCGATCAAGGGAGCGACCCCCTATGAGCACCAACCGCACGCGCTATCACGTCGGCATGAACGAGATCGGCCTCGACGCCGAGTACCGGATCGAATGCCTCGCCGACCTCGACGGCGCCCGCGCGTGGCTGACCGCCGACATCACGAACACGGCCGAGGACGCCGAGATCGTCGACGAGTTCGACGCCCTGCTGTGCAAGCTCGCCGAGATGCCCGACGCCGAGATCGTCGGCGAGTGGACGTGTGACGCGTACGTGTTCTGGGTGCGCGCCGCCGAGGACTGCGGTTGCCCGTGCGACTGCGCCGAGACTGGCCGCGCCGACGAGTGCGACGGCGTCCACAACCGCGAGGCCGCGCCCGAGCCCCAGCTCGCCGAGCCCGACGCCCAGGGCCGTTCCACGTTCGAGCTCAACGGCGACACCTACGCCGTTTTCAGCACAGCGGACGAGGCCCCTGAGGGATACTGGGCCGTCTCCAAGGTCCCCGCCGACGGTTCGATCTACCCGAGCCGCGACTACCTCGGCGCGGGCATCAGCACCCGCGAGAACGCGTTCGCGCTCGCCGTCGAGAAGCTGCTCGCGACGCGCTTGATCACCTTCCTGCCGCGCGTCTACCGCAGCATCACGGACGACGACGCCATTCGCGAGGCAGGCGAGTACCCGACCACCGACCGCGACGGGTGGGTGTGCGCCTGGTCGACCGAGGGATACGCGGTGGTGTTCGAAAACCGCGTGGAGCGCGGCATCGTGTGGCCCGGGCACTCCGTCGTAGCGAGCGTGAACGGCACTGACGGCCGCTCTCACGACCTCGGCGGGCAGTGGCGGACCGTTGAAACGGCCGCACTCGCCATCCGCGCCCACGTCCTCGACTCCCGCGCCTGACCGACTGCCAAGGGGGGCGCCCCGCGCGGGGCGCCCCCGCCCGAAGGGACACACGATGTTCGTCGAGTTCTTCCCCGTGGTCGTGACGGCGCTCCCCGCCGACGAGGACCACGCCCCCTTGCTGGTCGACCCCGCTGCCGCCCGCATCGTGCGCGCCGAGCAGGTCGTCGACGGCGACACCGTCCTCGCGTCGTTCAACGCCGCCCAGGGCCGCATGCCCGCCGCCGACTACTTCAACGACCAGTACACCGCCCGCCCCAAGCCGTACGACCCGACGTGCGCATGCGGGTCGTGCGCCACCATGGCCGACCACGAGGGGCCCGTCGTCGACCTCGGCAACGCCAACCCGTGGGACGTATGCGACCCGTGGCCCGCCACCGACCTGGTCCTGATCGTCCCCGCCGCCTGACCGTCCAGGGGCCCGCCCGCCGAGGGCGGGCCCCGCTCTCAGGGAGCACCCCCCGTGGAGACCTACGCAGCGCGCGGCGCCGCCATCAAGACAACCGGGCACTACCGCCGCCCCGGAACCCGAGAGCTGTACTGCGGGCGTCTTGCGGGTGGGCGTAACTCGATCTTCGCCGCAGTGCGCGGGTGGCGCCTGTGCAAGCGGTGTGTACGGGCCGAGGCCCGCGACCGCGCCGAGGCCGAGGCCGTCGCCGCTCAATGGCGGACCGAGGCCGTGCCCGCCGAGCCCGTCAGCCCGCTGGCGGCCTCCTCACCGTGGCAGGCACACCGCCCCGAACAGCTCACCCTCGACGGCGTGCCGTGCCCGCCCGAACAGGGCGCGCTGTTCGCCGCATAACCAACCCGCCCGCCCTCGCCCGGGGGCGGGCCCTACTACCGACAGGAGCAGCACAACATGAGCACCAGTGACCGCGAGCCGCAGACGCCCGAGGAGCAGCAGGCCGACGTCGAGCGCGCCCTTGGAGTACGCGCCCTCAAGGCGCGGCCCGAGCCTGACGCCCGCGAACTGCTCGACCGCCTGCTCGACGGCCGTCCGCAGCTCACCGCCCTCGCGCTCAACCTGGTGAGGGCCGCCCTGGAATCGGGGGCGGTCGTCGCCGACAGCCGCCCCATGACGTCGTTCGACATCACGAGCACGCTCCGCAAGGGACGCCGCGCGCAGATGCTCGCCGAGCGGACTGCGATGATCGAGCGCGAGTTCCCCAAGCACCTGTGGCCGATGGCTCAGGCCCTCAGCCAGCTCGCCGAGACCCGCAAGGCGGGCGAGAAGGCTGTCGAGAGGACTCCGCTCATGATCCGCCGCGCCAAGGCCGAGGGCATGAAGCCCACCGACATTGCCCGCTTGCTCAAGGTGTCCGACTCCCATGTGTACGCGGTCCTGCGCAAGCCCGACCAGGAGACGACCAGGGTCGAGGCATTGGTCGCCCAGTTCGTCGGACCCATGGAGCAGCTGGAACAGGACCGGTATGAGGCGCGCCGCGCCCAGGTGCCCGAGGGCCGCACCCTGTACACGTTCCGCATTGAGCTGTTTGACGGCCCTGCCGGTGAAGGCTGGCAGGCGTGGGAGGAGGGCGACACCGACGCCGACCCGGGGACCGAGGCGCAGGTCGCGGCCGATTTGCTGGCCGATGCCGAGGAGCAGAACGAGGAAGTCAGGACCCACCGCGCACGGGTTCTGATCTGGGAGGGTCCGGAAGGCGCCGCCGACGACGCCCTGTACCTCCACGAGCGCGAACCCGGCACCGAGTAACCACACCCGCAGACGCGGGCCCGTCCACCACCTCACATGACGAACGGGCCCGACTGACCAAAGGGAGCGACCCCCCATGGCTGACACCCAGGCTACCCAGCAGCCGGCCAGGGCCGCGAACCTGCCGCCCGCGGTAGGCCGGTCCGTATCCGTACGCATCCTCGACGAGGGCATGTACGACGACCTGCGGGTGATCATGCAGACCGGATGCGACGTGAGCGCCGCTGTCCGACAGGCGTTGCTCATCCTGGCGAACGTGTACCACGAGGCGTGGAAGGGCGGGCACTACCCGCCGGGCGTCGCGCCCGTCATCACGCACACGAGCATCGCGCCGTACTGCCCTGTCCGACAGCCTGACCAGGCCGTATGACAGATGCGCGCCCCGCTGTACGACACGGCGGGGCGCGCGCCGCGCGTCCGGACGCGGGCCGCCATGCGCACGCGCGCGGGCGTCGTACACCGCCGGTTGCGCCGTTATCGTTCCGTGACCTAAAGTGGGGCCCGTCTTCGGCGTGCCCGGAAACAACCCACTAGCCAACGCCCCGCAGGCGGCCCCGCCGCGGGGCGTTTCTCATGCCCGCAACCGCGTAGGCCCCGTGCAGCCGTCTGGGGGGCGGCATCGCGGGGGAGCCCGCCACGGCGTAGAACGGTCCGCGATGGGCAATCATGATCTTGGCCGCGCGGCCGACTCACCGCGCAGCTAGGTGGAGAGCGGGAGCCCTTCTGGCTGGGAGGCTCCCGCTCGCTTTGTTCATCGCCCTCGCCCCGCTGGCACTGCGCCACGGGGCGATTCCCATGCCCGGCACCGCCGAGGAGTAGCGCCAGGAGGTGACCGCCGATGGCACGCCCCATCACGGACGCCGACCGCCGCAAGGTGCGCGAGCTGCACGCCGCGGGCAAGTCCCGAAACCAGATCGCCCGCCAGATCAACAGGTCGCCCTCGACCGTGTCGAAGATCGCCGCAGCGTTCGACCCCCCGCTCGTCTTCGACCGCGCCGCCGAGGTCGCCGTCGCCACCGAGGTACGCCGCGCCGACCTCGCCTCGCGCCGGACCGCCCTCGCCCTCGACCTCCAGGCCGACGCCGAACGCCTACGGGCCCAGCTTTGGACACCGACCACGCACGGCGAGTTCGCCGGACGCGAGGGCGAGTGGCACGAAACCCACCTGCCGCAACCACGCTTCGGCGACCAACGCGCGATCGTCGCCTCGGTACAGACCGCCGTCGGCACCTCGCTACGCCTCGCCCCGGCCGAGGGCGGCGAGGACGCCGGACAGGTGCGCTCCATGCTGGGCGCCCTCGGCGAGGCCCTGACACAGGCCGCCACCGACGACCAGGCCCACGACGACGGGGGCGACGCCGGGGGGTGAGCCGCCGTGCTCGACCTCGATCGCCTGCCCCTGTCCCGCAAGCAGCTCCGCTCGATCGGGCAGGCGACCGCCCGTATCAACCTGTGGCACGGCTCGGTTCGGTCCGGCAAGACGATTGCGAGCCTGCTCGCGTTCGTCATTGCCGTTGCCACTGCGGGACCGTCGGGCCTGATCATCGTGTGTGGGCGCAGCCTGCAAACGATCGAGCGCAACGTGTTGGAGCCCCTACAGGACCGCGCGTTGTTCGGGCCCCTCGCCCGGCACATCGTGCACACCCGCGGGGCGACCACGGCGACCATCCTCGGCCGCACCGTCCACCTGATCGGCGCCGCCGACGCCCGCGCCGAGGGCCGCCTACGTGGCCTCACCGCACAGCTCGCCTACGTCGACGAGGCCACCCTCGTACCCGAAGGCTTCTGGACGCAGCTCCTCGCCCGCCTGAGCGTCCCGGGCGCCCGCCTGTACGCCACGACCAACCCAGACAGCCCGCGCCACTGGCTGAGGACCGGGTATCTCGACCGCGCGGGCGAACTGAACCTGCGTGCCTGGCACTTCCGCCTCGCCGACAATCCGTCGTTGTCGCCCGAGTACGTCGCCGACCTCACCGCCGAGTACGTCGGCCTGTGGCGCCGCCGCATGATCGATGGGGCGTGGGTGGTCGCCGAGGGCGCGATCTACGACATGTGGGACGAGGGGCGGCACGTCGTCGCCGACCTCCCCGACATGCGCCGGTACTGGCTCGGGTGCGACTACGGCACCACGAACCCGTTCTCGGCGGTCCTGCTCGGCGAGGGCACCGACGGCCGCCTGTACGTGTGCGCCGAGTGGCGCCACGACTCCCGCGCCGCGCACCGCAGCATGACCGACGCGCAGTACAGCGCCGCCGTCCACGCATGGCTCGACGCCCTCGGCATCACGCCCGAGTGGACGTTCATAGACCCGTCCGCCGCCAGCTTCTCTACGCAGATGTGGCAGGACGGGCACCCCGGCCTCGCCCGCGCCGCGAACGACGTGACCGACGGCATCCGCAGTGTGTCGAGCCTGCTCGCCGCCGACCGGCTGCTCGTCCACGAGTCGTGCGAGGGCCTGCTCGCCGAACTCCCCGGTTACTCCTGGGACCCCAAGGCGACCGAGCGCGGCGAAGACGCGCCGATCAAGGTCGACGACCACTCAGCCGACGCGTTGCGGTATGTCGTCCACTCCACCGCGCACGAGTGGCGCCACCTGCTCACCGCCCCCGCATCCCACATCGCCAGGAGGTGAGCCCCGATGGCACTGCCCGAGACCGGCGCAGCGTGGCCGCCGCCCGAGTGGGCCGCGTACTACGACCGGATCGCCGTCGACGACGCGTGGTACTCCGGCGACCGGGGCCGCCTCGCCCGCATCTACGGCCGCGAGCCGAAGACGCCGCGCCGCCGTCTGTGGAGCCGTCGCAGCACCGCGCACCGCCCCGGCCGCGACACCCGCCTACACGTCCCCCTCGCCGGCGATATCGCGCAGACCAGTGCTGACATGTTGTTTGCGGACATGCCGCGGATCGTCGTCGAGGACGCCCGGACTCAGTCCCGCCTCGACCAGATGCTCGATGCCGGCCACGTTCAGCAGATGCTCTTGTCGGCCGCCGAGCAGTGCGCCGCCCTCTCCGGGATCTACCTCCGCGTGACGTGGGACCGCGACCTAGTCGACCGGCCGCTGCTCACCGCTGTGCAGCCCGACAACGCCATCCCAGAATGGCGTTTCGGGATGCTCGCCGCGGTGAACTTCTGGCGGGAACTGTCCGGCAGCACGACACAGGCCGTATGGCGCCACGTCGAGCGGCACGAGCCCGGCCGGATCGTCCACGCCCTCTACCAGGGCAGCGGCGACAACATCGGCCGACGCGTCCCGCTCGCCGAGCACCCCGACACGGCCGCCCTGGTCGGCAGCATCGAGAACGACGGCGAATCGACGACGACCGGTATCCGGCGACTCACCGCCGCGTACATCCCGAACATGACCCCCAACAGGCTGCATAGGGGATCACCGATCGGGCGCAGCGACTACGCCGCCCCGATCTATGACCAGCTCGACAGCCTCGACGAGGTGTGGACGAGTTGGATGCGCGACATCCGCCTCGCCCGCGCGCGGCTGATCGTCCCTGATGGCTACCTCCGCAGTCACGGGCCCGGCAAGGGCGCGTCGTTCGACGAGGACGCCGAGGTATACGCCCAGCTCAACATGCCGCCGACCGAAAACGGCGGCATCACCTTGAGTCAGTTCGAGATCAGGGTCGAGGAGCACCAGCGCACGACCGAGGCACTGACCAGGCAGGCCGCCCAGTCCGCCGGGTACGCCGCCCGGTCGTTCGGCCTCGACCAGGACGGGGGCGCCGCCCGGACCGCGACCGAGGTCGACAGCGACGACGACAAGAGCACGATTACGCGCAGGAAGAAGGCAGGCCACTGGAAACAGGGCATGTCCGACGCCCTGTTCGCCCTGCTCGACCTCGACGCCGCGCACTTCGGCAGCAGGGCGCCCGCGGAGCGCCCGCGGGTCGAGTTCCCCGACGGAGTCGCCGAGTCGCCGATCGATACCGCGACGACCCTCGACCTGCTCAACCGCGCACAGGCCGTGTCGACCGCGACCCGGGTCAAGATCCTGCACCCGGAGTGGGACGACACGGAGGTCGCCGCCGAGGCCGCCGCGATCCTTCGGGAGACCGGCACCGCCGCCCCGGACCCGGGCGATACCTACCCGCTCGCCGCGTAGACGACGAGGGGGTGCGCCGTGCCGATTCACCCGGGCATGGTCGAGGATCTGGCCGCGACGACGCGCGACACCTACGCCGCGGCCGAGGAGAGGTTGTTGGGCATCATCGCGCGCCAGCTCGCCGCCGGCCTCGACGCGCCCGGGTGGGTCGAGGCCAAGCTCGCCGCTGTGCAGCAGGTACGCCGCGCCGCACAGGCCGTCGTCGATGAGCTGGGGAAGGCGACCAGCCTCGATGTGTTCGACGCGGTCGCCGAGGCGTACAACACGGGTCACCGCGCCGCCGTCGCCGAGTTGGGCGCCCTGTCCGACGACGCCCGCGCCCTGGTCGACGACCGCGTGCCGAACGCCCAGGCCGTCGACCGCCTCGCACAGGAAGCGGTCGACGTCGTCACCGCGACGCACCGGTCGATCCTCCGGGCCGTCGTCGACGGTTTCCGGGCCGTCATCGCGTCCGTGGCCGCCACGCCCCTACTCGGCACCGGCACCCGCCGGCAGGCCACCCAGGACGCGATGCGGGCGTTTGCCGACCGCGGGATACAGGCGTTCGTCGACCGCGCCGGCCGCCGCTGGTCGCTCCCCTCTTACGCCGAAATGGCCGTGAGGACCGCGACCGCGCGGGCCGCGACCGAAGCCCACATGCGCACGCTCGCCGAGGCCGGTGTCGAGTTGGTCGTCGTCAGCGACGCCCCGCGCGAGTGCCCCCTGTGCGCCCCGTGGGAAGGGCGCGTGTTGACGATCAGCGGGCCCGCGGGGGCGCGCACCGTCGAGGCCGAGCACGCCACCGAAGACGGCCGCATGGTGCCCGTTCGCGTCGCGGGCAGCCTCGACCAGGCCCGCGCCGCAGGGTTGCAGCATCCCAACTGCCGCCACAGCGTGAGCATGTACTCGCCCGGCTTGACCCGGATTGAGCAGGCCACCAGCGACCCGGACGGGTACGCGGCCGGGCAGCGTCAGCGCGAGATCGAGCGGACCATACGGAAGTGGAAGCGCCGCGAGGCCGCCGCCGTCGCCCCTGTCGCGCAGCGCGCCGCCCGCGCCAAGGTCAGGCAGTGGCAAGGCGCCATGCGCCAGCACCTCGCCGACCACCCCGACCTCCGGCGCAACCGCGTGCGCGAGGAGATCGGCGCCGGCAACCTCCCCGAGAAGCGGACCGAGGCGACGCCCGAGCAGGTCGAGGCCGCCCGCGTGTGGTCGGGCGACGACGCCAGCGTGCGCGCCATGAGCGACGACGACCTCGCCGCCGCCATGCGCTCGGCCCTGCTCGACGACCGCGCCCGCGCGCGGATCGAGGCCGAGGCAGACCGCCGCGACCTCGCCGCCCTGCTCGACCGCGCCGCGCCCCGCGGCACCCTCGCCGCCGACCTCACGCCGTTCAGCGACAGCGAGCTAGGCCGCGTGATCGGCCACGTTGACGACGCCGACGCACTGCGGATCGCCGCCGAACTCGACCGCCGCGACGTCGCCGCCCGCCTCCCGGGCGTCCGCCCGGACCTGGTCGGCCTGTCCGACGACGAACTCGCCGCCCGCGTCCGCCACGCCATCGAGCACGGCCTCGACGACGTCGACCAGCTCGCCGCCGAGGCGCACCGCCGCGACATGCTCGCCGCGATGTTCCCCGGCGGGCGCCTGGTCGACGACCTGTCCGCCCTCGGTGACGACGACCTCGCGTGGGTCATGCAGTACGCCGACGACGGCGAACTGTTGCGGGTCGCCGAGGAGTTCGACCGCCGGGACGGAGTCGACGCGGCGCCGCTGCCCGAGCCGGCCGACACGGGCGACCCCGTCGCCGACATGCTCGCCAACCGCGACGCCCTCGCCGAGGTAATGGGCGCCGTACCCGACCCGATCGTGTGGGGCGCCCTCGCCGGCGACAGCGAGGCCACCGCGCCGCGTGACTGGGGAGCGCTCAGCGACGAGGAGATCGAGCAACTTTCCGACGAGGAGTTCGCCCAGTTCCGCAACTCCGAGGCCGCCGCCGCCTACTGGCAGCGCCTCGCCGACCGCGAGGCCAAGGCCGCCGAGGAAGCCGGGCAGGAAGCCGTTCCCGAACACCGCATCACCCGGGCCGAGGCCCGAGAGATGTACTGGGAATGGGTGCAACGGCAGATCGCCGACGCCGAGGCCGCCACCAACGGCTACATGTTCAACAAGAAGTACGCCACCAAGGGCTACAGCTACGAGTCGTTGTTCACCGGCCCGCACCGCATCGGCTACGCCCGCGCGTCCGACGAACTCAAGGAGTGGTGGGAGACCCACCCGCGCCTCACACAGGCCGAGTTCATCACGCAAGTCACCGGCAAGACGCAGCGTTGGGCGACCGGCGCGAGCGAGAATCGGTGGGACGAGCAGATGAAGAGGTGAGCATGGGCGCGCGAGGCGACATCATCCGGGCGACCGTCGCGGGCCGGAAGGCCGGCCGGGACGGCGAGCGCGCGAGCGCCTGCCCGTACCCGGCCACGTCCCTACTCCGGACCGCGTGGATCAAGGCGTACGCCGAGGCCCGGCCCGTTCCGGCCGATGTCGTCGACGACGACCAGGCCGTCGAGTAGCACCACCCCAGCACCACACCCCGAAGGGGGGTCCGCCACCACGGCGGGCCCCCCTTTCGCATGTCCGCACACCCCCCGCCCCGTTCTACGAGGAGCCACCGTTGCCTGAGCAGCCCCCGAACCCGTCGGCCGACCCCTCGACGGACCCGACCAACCCCCCGGCCCCCCCAGCCGGACCCCCGGCCGCACCCTCGCCCCCGGCCGCACCCTCGGCCAACCCGTCGGCCCCGCCGCAGGGCGACCCCCAGACGCCCGCCGAGGGCGACGTGTCCGCGCTCCCCGAGTGGGCCCAGAAGCTCATCAAGGACGCCCAGCAGGCCCCGAAGGAGCCAGCCCCGGCCGCGGTCGAGCCGGCCGCCGAGGGCGACGTGTCCCGCCTGCCGAAGTGGGCACAGCAGCAGCTCACCCAGGCGCAGGAACAGGCCCGCACCGCCGCCGTACAGGCCGCCGTACTGCGCACCGCGCCGAGCGCCGGCGCCAACGCCGCGGCCCTGCTCGACTCGCAGTCCGCCATGACCGCGCTCGCCGCGGTCGACCCCACCGACCACAACGCCGTGACGGAGGCGATCAAGGCCGCCGTTCAGGCACAGCCGCACCTCGCCGCCGCCGTGGGCCCCGCCCGGGGTGGCGCCGACTTCGGCAGTGCCACCCCGCCCGAGCGCAAGCCCGGATCGCTGCACGACGCCATCGCCGCCCGCCTGGGCGCCTGACCTAGGAGCACCCCTTGCCCGTCACTCTCGCCGAGGCGAAGAACAACGCACAGGACGACATCGACGTCGCTGTAATCGACGAGTTCCGCAAGGAATCCGCCGTCCTCGACAGCCTGACGTTCGCCGACGTCGTCAACCCCGCCGACGGGGGCGACACCCTCACGTACGGATACCGCCGTCTGATCACCCAGCCGACCGCGAATTTCCGGCCGATCAACACCGAGTACACCGCGTCGGAAGTCCAGACGCAGCGCTACACCGTCGACCTGAAGGTGATGGGTGGATCGTTCCGCGTCGACCGCGTCGTCGCCCGGGTTGGTCCGGCCGCCTCCGGCGCCGTCACGCTGAACATGACCCAGAAGATCAAGGCGACCCGTACGGCTTTCCAGGACACCGTGATCAACGGCGACGTGTCGGTCGACGCCGAGTCGTTCGACGGCCTCGACAAGGCACTGACCGGCACGGCAACGGAGTTCCGCGCCAACGTCGTCACCGACTGGTCGGATTTCGACACCAACGCGCGCGCCGAGCACAAGGCCCTCGACGCCATCGACGAATGGCTGTCTCTGCTCGACGGATCGCCGACGATCATCCTCGGCAACAAGCGGGCCCTTGCCCGCGTCCGCGCCGCCGCGCGCCGCGCGGGCATGTACACACAGAACCCCCTCGACGGCCTGCTCGGTCCGACCGGCCGCCCGATCGTCCGCGAGCAGTACGGCGACATCGTGTTCGCCGACCCGGGCGACAAGGCCGGCACGAACAACGCGATCATCCCGGTGGAGAACCGGACCGTCGGCGGCACCGCCGCAACCGGCCTCACCGACCTCTACGCGTACCGCGTCGGCCTCGACGGATTCCACGGCGTCGCCTGCATGGGCGGGACCGTCGTCCGTCAGTGGCTGCCCAACTTCGAGACCCCGGGCGCCGTCAAGTTCGGCGAGGTCGAACTCGGCCCCGTCGCCGTGGCGCTCAAGAGCACCAAGGCCGCCACCGTCTTCCGCAACATCAAGGTGGGCTGACCCATGGCACTCATCCGCACCCCCGTTGAGGGATACAGCGGCCCGGGCGTGGCCGGCCTGCACTTCGTCGACGGCCAGGCCGAGACCGACGACGAGGCCGTGATCGCCTACGCCCGCCGGCGTGGCTACGACGTCCAGGACACCGCTTCCAAGCGGAAGGCTCCGGCGAAGACCGAGACACCGAAGGAGTAACCCGGTGCCCCGCGTCTACGCCACCCCCGCACAGCTCGCGGCGTGGACAGGGGAGCCGGCCCCGCCGGACGCCGAGCGGCTGCTCGCCCGCGCCAGTGAGGACGTCGACGACGTCCTGCTGTGCGCCGTCTACGCCACCACCGCCGCGGGCATGCCGACCGATCCGGCCGTCGTGCAGGCCCTCGCCGACGCCACGTGTGCTCAGGTCGAGTACCAGCTCGCCACGGGCGACGACGGCACCGGCGCTACCGGCCGATGGGGCAGCGTCTCTATCGGGCCCGTCACCCTCGGCGAGCGCCGCGACGCACCGGCCGCGGCCGGCGACGTCGACCTCGCCCCCCGCGCGCACCGTGCCCTACGCCGCGCCGGACTGCTGCCGGGGGTGATCTGGTGAGGCGCGTACCCGGGTGGCTGCTGCGCCACGAGGTGACCATCGAGCCTTACCTCGGCGCGTCCGCCTACGGGCCCCGCTACGGGCCCTCTGCCCCCGCGCGCGCCCTGGTCGCCGAGACCGTCAAGCGCGTGCGCGACCGCACGGGCGCCGAGACCGTCTCAACCGCGCAGATCATCGCCGCCCCCGATCTGACCTGCCCGACCGGCTCGCGCATCACGCTGCCCGACGGCCGCCGCACGACCGCGATCAGCGTCGCCCACCACACCGCGCCGGGTCTGCCCGTGCCCGCCTGTACGGAGGTGATGTGCGAATGACGCAGCGCACCCGACTTCGCTGGAACGGCGACGCGGCCCTCGCCGCGACCCGCGCCGGCGCCGCCCGCGGACTGCGGCTCGCCGCCGAGCACATCCTCGAAGTCTCCCGCCGCCGCGTCCCGATCGAAGAGGCCACCCTCGACCGCTCTGGGGCCGCGACCGTGGACGAGTCGTCGCTCACGGCCGCTGTCTCGTACGACACCCCGTACGCGATCAGGCAGCACGAAGAGCTGACCTACCGCCACGATGCGGGGCGCACCGCGAAGTACCTCGAACGCCCCCTCGCCGAGGAGGCCGACACGGTCGGCGAGATCATCGCCGCGCAGGTGAGGCGGGCCCTGCGGTGACGTTCCTCCCCGACGTCGTCGACGGCCTGGCCCGCCTGCTCGACGCGCAGAGCGTCGGCACATACCGGCCCGACGGCCTGTACGCCGCGGGCGAGACCGCCATCACCGACACCGTGATGCCCGAGGCGCCCGACCGCGTGATCGTCCTGACTGCGTACGCGGTCGAGGAGTCGGCCGCGCTCACCGACACCGTGCTCGCCGTGCAGGTGCGCACCCGCGCCGGGCCTGACCCGCGCGAGGTCGCCGCCCTCGACGACGCCGTGTTCGCCGTCTTGCAGGGTCTCGGCCGCCACACCTTCGGCGCCGCCCACGTCACGTTCGTCTACCGCTTCTCGTCCGCCTCCTTCGGCGCCGACGCCAACGGCCGCCAGGAGCGCACCAGCAACTACCGCGTGCGCGGCCACCGCTCCCACCCCCGCCTCGAATAGGAGAACCTTCCCGTGAGTACGCCCACGCCTCCAGAGACCGAGACCGCGCTCGCGCGTCGTTACCGCCTCGAACTCAACACCGGCACCGACACCACGCCCACGTGGATGCTGGTGCCGGGAGTCCAAGAGTTCGCCCCGAAGGTCGAACCCACCCACCAGAAGTCGACGACGTACGAGGACGAGGGGTGGGCGAATCCCACCGTGACCGAACTCGCCTGGTCGATCGAGGTCAAGCTCGCGCACCGCTGCCACCCCACGACCGGGGCATTCAACGCCGCACAGGAAAAGCTCAGGCTGGCGTCCGAGAACTTCGGCAGCGCCTCGCGCGTGCACGTGCGCTACTACGACCGCGAGGGGCGCCCCGAGGCGTATGAGGGGTTCGCCCTGGTCACGTGGGAGCCCGACGGGGGCGCGGCCGATGACCTCGACACCGTCAAGGTGACGTTGACCGGCAAGGGCGCCCGCAAGACGATCACTAACCCGGCTGCGCCGCCCGCTGGCGGGGGCGCGCTCACCCTCGCCGCCACCGAGGGCAAGACCCTGAAGAAGGTGGCTGCCTGATGGCGTTCGAAGCCCTCGACGAACTGCTCGATGAAACGCTCGTCCTGCCCATCGGTGGGCGCCGGTACACCATCCCCGCGCCCACCGCGGATACCGGTCTGCGCGTACAGACCATCGTGCAGGCCGCCGCTGTCGCTGCGTCCGGTGGGCAGGTCGACGAGGAAGCCCTCGGCGATGCCGCCGAGGGCGACCTGTACCGCGACCTGCTCGGCCCCGCCTACGACGAGATGGTCGCCAACGGCGTCACCTGGCCGGCGCTCAAGCACGCCGCGCGCACCGCCATTGCGTGGGTGGTGCAGGACAAGACCGCCGCTGAGCGCGTGTGGTCCTCCGGTGGCGACCCTTCTCGGCTGGCCCCGAACCGGCAGGAACGGCGCCGGTCGGGCGGGGCGAATACGACGAAGTCTCAGGACTCTGGGAGTGGTACGAGTGGCCGCCCGGCACCGGCCCGAGCACGGCACAAGCGTCGTCGCTGACCTGGCCCCGTCTCCTTGACCTGTGGCCGTTGATTGAGGCTGATCTCCACGAGGTGTACGGAATCGACGTCGGCGACCGGTGCCTTATGCGCGCCCGGTCCTGGCGATGGCTGCGCGTGCGGATCTTCGGCCTTGCGTCGACTGACTCGCGCCTGTCCCGCCACCTTGCACCACCCGAACAACCCCCGCGGTAGTTCGCTGCTGTAGCAGCCCGCGCCCACCACCGAGCACGAGGGAGGTGGGGCGCGTGGCGCTGACCGTCGGCGAACTCACCGGCTTCATTGATCTTGACGACTCCGGTGCACAACGCGGCCTCGCCCGCACACGCGCCGGACTCGACGAACTCACCCGCGGCACCGACGGCCGCTTGCGCGATCTGCGCGGGAGGTTCGTTGCGGAGTCCGCGGCCATGGGCGGCGCCCTCGGCGACGGCGTCCGCTCCGGAGCGCTGCGCGCGGCCAAGGGTCTCGCCCTGGTCGGCGGCGCGGTTCCGCTCGTGGCTGCGGGCACTGCCGCGCTCGGCGGCCTGGCCGCGGGCGCGGTCGCCGCCGGCCTCGCGGTGAAAGCCTTCTCCGCTGCGGTCGGCCCGCAGATGGAAGCCGTACAAGAGGTCGCCACCCTCGCCGAAGAGGCAGAGAAGGCCGCCGCCGAGGGCGCAGCGGACGCGGCCGAGAAACAGCAGGCATACACCGACGCTCTCGCCCGGCTTCCGCCCGCGACCCGGGACGCGGCATCGGCGTTCATCGGCCTGAAATCGGACTATCAGGCGTGGTCCGACAGCCTGTCGACCACGACCATGCCCGTCGTCACCAAGGGCATCACGGTCCTGCGGGACCTGCTCCCCACGCTGACCCCTGTCGTCGAAGCCGCCGCGGACGCGTTCGGCGGGTTCTTCGACGACGTCTCAGCGGGCATCAAGAGCGCTGAATTCAAGGAGTGGGCGAGCGAGACGGCCGCCGTTGGCGGGCCCGCGCTGCGCGACATCCTCGACGTCGTCAAGAACTTCGCGATCGGGTTCGCCGGATTGCTCCAAGCCTTTCTGCCTGCCTCGACGGGGGTGACCGGCGGTCTGGTCTCGATGTCGGCCGCGTTCGCCGACTGGGGCACTTCGCTCGACGACAGCGACGGGTTCGCAACGTTCCTCGACCTGGCCGAGCAGGGCGCCGGAACGCTGGGCGCCCTGGGCGGCGCGGCCCTCGAACTGCTCGTCGCCCTCTCGCCCCTGCTCGGCGTCTCCGCGCAACTGGCGATCTACCTGGCGCAGGTCATCAGCGCCGTGCCGACACCGGTACTCGCCGCGCTCGCCGTGGTCATCGGTTCCGTGACCGTGGCCACGAAGGCATGGGCACTGGCCCAAGCAGTCGTTGCGGCTCGTAACCGCATCTGGACGAGCACCCAATGGGCCCTGAACACCAGCATGTTCGCCTCGCCCGTCTTCTGGATCATCGCGGCAATCGTCGCCCTGGTCGCCGTGGTGGTGCTGATCGCCACCAAAACCACACTTTTCCAACAGGCGTGGTCGGTGGCGTGGGGCGCCATCAAGTCGACCGCTGACACGGTCGTCGCGGGTATCGCCACGGCGCTGGGCTGGTTCGGGCAACTGCCTGGCCGTCTCGGCGGCTGGTTCGGCGCCGCGAAGGAAGCCGCGGTGCGTCAGCTCCTCGGCCTGCTGCTGTGGCTCGGCGGTATGCCGGGCCGTGCCGCGTCTGCTCTGTCCGGGCTGCCGGGCAGTCTGGGCCGTTCCGCGCGGGCCGGATTCGCGGCCTTCCGCACGGCCGCCGGCCAGAAGGCCGCCGAATTTCTCGGGTGGGTGCGCGGCTTCCCCCGCAGCATCGCCGCCGGTATCGGCTCCCTTGGGGGCCTGCTGACCGGGAAGGGCCGCGACATCGTGCGCGGCCTGTGGGCCGGTATCCGGTCCATGGGCGGATGGCTGAAGCAAACCCTCACCGGCTGGGCCAAGTCCATCGTGCCGGGGCCGATTGCGCGGGCGCTTCGCATCGGCTCGCCCTCGCGCCTGATGGCGGACGAGGTGGGCCGGTGGATTCCCGCGGGCATCGTCGACGGCATCGAGGCCGGGGCCCCCGCTGTCGACCGCACCATGCGCACCCTCGTGAGCACCCCCACCCCGGGCCAGGCCACGGCCGCGGCCATGGCCGCGCGCACCAGCACGCCCGCGGGCGGCGCCGGGTCCGGCGGGCGCCTGGTCCTCGACGTCACCGGCGCCGACCAGGACCTCAAGCGCCTCATTCGCCGCATGGTCCGCGTGGACGGCCGCGGCAGCGTCCAGACCGCTTTCGGCACGTGAGCAGGGGGTGAGCTGTGGCCTTCCCCGACACCCCGCTCGGCGTGCGCGTCGAGCTGCTGCTCGGCGCGTGGCAGGACATCACCGGCGACGTGTTCACGCAGTCGCCCGTCACGATCACGCGCGGGCGCCCGGACCAGGGCGCCCGCACCGACGCGGCCACGTGCACGTTCGTCCTGGACAACCGCACCGGCCGCTACTCGCCCCGCAACCCGCACAGCGACCTGTACGGGCTCATAGGCCGCAACACCCCCGTGCGCGTGTCCGTCCAGCCCGACCCCGCGGGCCCGCGCCTGGTGCGCTTCGTCGGCGAGGTCGCCGCCTGGCCCGTGCGCTGGGGCACCCCGCACGACGTCGCCGTACCGGTGCAGGCCGCGGGCATCCTGCGCCGCCTCGGCCAGGGGACCAAACCGCTTGACTCCACGCTGCGGCGCCGTATCCCCTCGGCGAACCCGCGCGCGTACTGGCCCATGGAGGAAGCGCGGGAGGCGACCCGCGCCTACTCGCCCATTCCGGGTGTGCGCCCCGCCGCCGTGACCGGGGTGGAGTTCGGCGCGGTCGACACCCTGCCCTCGTCGCGCGCGCTGCCGCGCCTGACCGGGGCCGCCACGCTGTCCGCGATCGTGCCCACCCACGAGGCATCCGGGCAGTGGCAAATGGAGTTCGTCTACAACGCCGACGACAAGATCCCCCCCGGAACGGGGGATTGGGCCGAGGTAATCGGCGTGTCGACCACCGGCACCGTGCGGCGCTGGGTGGTGGGCATGCGCAACGGGGCCGCGCGGCTGTACGGCTTCGACGCCTCGGGCGAGGACGTGATTTTCAAGGCCGTGGGGGTCGGCTCCGACGTGTGGCACGGCTGGGTGCGCATGCGCCTGTGGGCCCGCGACGAGGGCGCCGGCATCACCTACCAGTTGGCGTTTCAGGACGTCGGCGGGGATGCCGGTGGCCTGACCGGCACCCTCGCTGGCGCATCGGCGGGCCGCGTGACCGCCGTCACCGCCACCTGGGGGCCGCTCACTGAAGGGTGGTCCATCGGTCACGTCGGCGTCCTGCGGACGGCCAACGCCTGGTTGTACGACGGCAGCGATGACGGCTACGCGGGCGAAAGCGCGTGGCGGCGCATGGCGCGCCTGGCCACCGAGGAGGGCATCCCGATCGTCCGCATGGCGGGCCCGCTCACTACCGAGCGCGTCGGCCCCCAGCGCCCCGAGACGCTGCTGTCGCTGCTGGAAGCCGCCGCCGCCGCCGACGGTGGTCTGCTCCTGGAAGATCCGACCCGACTGGGTCTGCTCTACCGCGACCGCTCCACCCTCTACACCCAGGCCCCGGCGCTCACCCTCGCCTACGGCCAACCTGGGTTGGCCTCCCCGCTCGACCCCGTCGACGACGACGAGGCAGTGCGCAACGACATCACGGTCACCCGCAGCGGCGGCAGCTCGGCGCGCGCGGTCCTCGAAGAGGGCCCGCTGTCCGTGCAGGCCCCGTCCGCGGGCATCGGTGTGTACGACGAGGCCGTAACGCTCGCCCTGGACGACGATCTACAGCCCGAACAGCACGCGCACTGGCGCTTGCACCTGGGCACCGTCGACGGCGCGCGCTATCCCGCGGTGTCCGTGATGCTCCACAAGGCGCCCCACTTGATCCCCGGTGTCACGGCCCTGCGCGAGGGCGACGTCATCCGCCTGACTGGCCTTCCGCCGTGGGTGGCTCGCGAAGACGTCGACCTGATCATGCAGGGCTGCACCGAGACGCTGGACGTGCGCCGGTGGGACATCACGTTCACGTGCTCGCCCGCCGCGCCCTGGATGACCGCCAAGACCGATCATCCCCTGTACGGCAAGGCCGACACGGACGGGTGCGCCCTGCTCACCGCGGCGACGGCGACGGCGCCCGTGCTGGACGTGGTGAGCCAGGGCCTGCCCTGGACGTCCGACCCGGCCGAGATGCCGCTACCGCTCCGCCTCGGCGGGGAAGTCGTGCACGTCACGGCCGCAGCGCCGCTCGGGGACACCTTCGCGCGCACCGTCACCGACGGGTGGGGCACCACGGCCGCCGGCCTGACGTGGGCGACGGCTGGCGGAGCGGCCTCGGACCGCAGCGTTGACGGGGCCCGCGCGGTGGTCGTCCTGCCGTCGTCGGTCAGCACCCTGCGCGTTCAGACCTTGCTCGCGGCCGTGCGTGACTGCGAGGTCCGCGTGCGCATCCGCCCAGGGCAGGTCTCCACCGGCGGCAGCCTCATCCCGGGAATCTTGCTGCGCTACACCAGCGTCGCCGCCAGCTACCGCGTGCGCCTGCACCTGGGCACGAGCGGTGACCTGGCGCTGTCCGTCTCCCGCGGCTCCACGCAGGTCGGCAGTACCTCGCCGGTCCCCGGCGGCTACACCGCCGACGAGGAGATCGAGCTACGCGCCCGCATCGACGGGCACCGCATCCGGGCCCGCGCCTGGCAGGCCGGCGCGGTCGAGCCGCAGGACTGGCAGACCGACGTGACGATCACCGACGCCCCGATCGATGCGGGCGCCGTGGGGCTTTCCGCGTCCGGCTTCTCCGCCAACACCAACACCGCACCCGTAATCCGCTTCGGCGCCTTCGAGGTCGTCGGCGGACAGCGGCTGACCGTGACCCGCTCCGTCAACGGTGTCGCGAAATCACACGCACCCGGCACGGATGTGCGGCTGGCCCATCCCGCAATCGCATCCCTGTAAGGAGATACATGGCGACGCCTGTTGATCGGTGGCTGCCTGGCATGGATATCACCGCGGGCCGCTTGGAAAGCATGAACCAATCTCGGTCGAGCTTCATGGTGACCAATTTTGGCGCGGACCCCTCCGGCAGTATCAATGCCCACGCGGGTATTCAAGCCGCCCTCGACCTGGCCAGGGATATAGGCGGCGCCCAGGTTTTCGTACCGCCTGGAATTTACCTGATCGGCGCCACCCTGCGCATTTACTCCAATACGCGGCTCACGCTCATGGCGGGCGCCGAATTCCGTCGCAACCACGCTGGAACGATGATCGTCAACGGCGACCGTGGGCAGGCGTTCCCCGGCTACACCGGCCATTCACGGATCACGATAGAAGGTGGCTTGTGGAACATGCGCGGCACCGCTCCGGGCCTCACCGGTAGCGCGATGTGCATTTCCATCGGCCACGCGACGGACATCACTATTCAAGATTTGGAGGTACGTGACACCCCGGGATATCACGCCATCGAGCTGAACAGTACGAGCCACGGAGTGATCAGGAACGCCAAATTCAGAGGCTATATCGATCCGGGCGGCCGGGACTTTTCAGAGGCTATCCAAATGGACCTGGCGAAATCTTCCGGAGCTTTCGGGGCTTTTGGCCCTTATGACCACACGCCATGCGAGGATGTGCTGATCACAGGGTGCCACGTCGGAGCCTCCGGGACCCCGGGAACAACAGCATGGCCGCGTGGTATCGGTTCCCATTCGGCGACGATCACGAAGTATCACCGTCGCATACGAGTGTCCGACAATAGCTTTGAAAATGTTCTCCAGTACGCGGTGAGCGCGTACAACTGGGAGGATTTCACGTGCACCGGAAACACGTTCGTGTCATGCGGCTCCGGTGTCAGGCTCCGTGCCGTTATCCTCTCCGATCCCGAGGACACGAAAACGCCGGACGGGACCCAGACCAACGCATCCCAGGTGATGCGGAACCACACGATCACTGGCAATGCCTTTCGGGGCGGGGGAAGCTACGACGACCCGATCGTCGCATTGGGCGAGTCGTCCGGCCAGATCCTCAATGCCGCCATTGCGGGCAACAGCATTGACGGCTCGCAGGGCGGGCAGAACGGTATTCGCCTACAGCAGGCGTCGCGCGTGACTATTTCCGGCAACGTACTGGCGAATCTCAGCGGTACGGGACTGTCCATCGGCGTGTCCGGCAATGTGGTCGCCACGGGCAATGAGATATGGAACGTGGGGGGCAACGGCATTGCACTGACCACTGTTGACCACTCCACCATCGCCAGTAACCAAATCCGCGAACCAGGCTCGTCCGGAATTCTCGTCACCGGAAACAGCGACAACATTCATTTGCGCAACAACTACATCAAATCCCCAAGTCGCTCCAAACATGGGGATGCGTGGGGAATTCGCCTCCAGGGCGGAAGTTCCTCCATTTCTCTTTCCGGGAATAAGGTCCGGCCGCACGGCTCCGGAAATGAGGCCTCGCACGCCTTCTCAGCCGAAGGTGGCACCAATCCCGTCACCCTCATTCAGCGATACGGCAATGACTTCCGCGGCTCGTGGACGGTCGCGCCCATCGCCGAGGGCACGGGGGTCACCTCCAACACCTCGGCCGCCGACGTCACCTGACGCCCGCGCCCCGCCCCCACCTCGTACACCCCCCGTGCAACCGCGCCGGGGGTTTCCTCATGCCCAGCTCAGGAGCAGCCCGTGAAGTTCGTCCCGCGCGCGCAGTGGCGCGCCCGCCCCTCCCGCTACTCGCTCACCTACATACGCAGCACCCGCGGCGTGAAGATCCACTATGAGGGCACGTTCGTCCCGGCGAGCCTCGCGCGCCCGGAGTCCCACAAGCTGTGCGCGGCCCGGATGCGGGCCCTTCAGGCGAGCCACCTCGCCAACCCCGTGGAGGACTATTCCGACATCGCGTACAACGCCGTCGTGTGCCCGCACGGGTACGTGTTCGAGGGCCGCGGCGCCCACAAGAAGACCGGCGCCAACGGCAAGGCCACGCTCAACGCCCGCGACTACGCGGTATGCGCCATGCTCGGCGACTCCGGACTCACCGAGCCGACCGACGCGCAGCTCGACGGGCTGCGCGACGCGATCGAGTGGCTGCGTACCAGCGGGGGCGCCGGCCGCGAGATCGGCGGGCACCGCGACGGCTACCCGACCGCCTGCCCCGGTGGACCGCTCTACACCTGGGTCAAGCAGGGCGCCCCGCGCCCCGGCGGGGGCAAGCCCGACCCCAAGCCGCCGCGGGAGTACGAGCCGTTCCCCGGTGTCGCCTGGTTCAAGACCGCGCCGCGGTCGCCGATCATCACGGCCATGGGCCGACGCCTGGTCGCCGAGGGGTGCTCGGCCTACACCGAAGGGCCCGGGCCGCAGTGGACCGACGCCGACCGCGCGAGCTTCCGCAAGTGGCAGCGTCGGTTGGGCGACGACCCGCGGTACTGCGACGGGTGGCCCGGCCCCCGCCAGTGGGCCGCCCTCAAGGTCCCCAAGGCCTGACCCCGCCGCCCCCGCCCCCGCTGTCGCATCCCCCCTTCCCGAAATGAGGACCCCATGACCGACGCCGCGCGCCGCACCATCCGCACCGTGATCCAAACCGCCGTGGCCCTGGCCCTGGCCCTGCCCGCCATCGTGGACGCCTCCGGCATCCCCGCCGCCCTGCCCTGGGTCGCCGGCGCCCTCGCCGTCGCCGGCGGCCTCTCCCGCGTCATGTCCCTGCCCGCGGTCGAGGCCCTGCTCGACCGCGTCGGCCTCGGCCTGGTCGACGACACCGGCGAGGGCACCCCGTGACGATCCCCACCCCGTCCGATCCGACTGTCGCCGTTGAGTTGGAGAAGATCCGCGGGGAGCTGGCCGCGGGGTTCGCTCGCGTCGACGGCTCCCTCGCCCTGCTCGTACAGCGCGGCGACCAGACTGACCGCGCCCTCGCCGACCACGAGGCACGCCTCGACGCCCTCGAACGCGCACGGTGGCCGCTCCCGTCCCTGGCCGCCCTGGTCGCCCTGTGCGGCCTCGCCGTGTCCCTCTGGACATCTCTCCGCTAGCTGTCGCCCCCTCCGCCTACGGGCGGAGGGGGCTTTCGCCGTTCTCGGAGATCCCTCCCGAAGGCGAACGGGTACCGTTCAGGTGTCGAGTCAGACAGGAGCCAGCATGCACGCTCTACCTCATGACCACACCGGTAAGCGCATCAAGCGACTGCGCCTAGAACGCCACCTCACCCAGCGGGCCCTTTCCGACCTCTCCCGAGTGCCGTACAGCACTCTTACCAAGACCGAGCAGGGCGTCATTCCGGCCAGCCCACATGTTGTCGCGAGCGTGGCGCGCGCCTTGCGCGTGGACGTCTCAACCATCAACGGTCAGCCGTACATGGTTGAGTTGCGCACTGATGAACTAGACGTCCTGATACGGCCCATTCGCGAAGCGCTCGACGTTTACGACTTGGGGGCCGATCCCGACATCGCCCCCCGTCCGCATGCGCTCCTCGCCGATGATGCCGAGGCCCTGCTCGTTGCCGTCCGAGCTGGGGAGATCAAGCGCGCGGCGAGCGAAGTCGCCGGCCTCATTCAGGAAGCGACCACCGCAGCACACACCGCTCACACCTCAGAGGGGTGGCTACTCCTCGCCAGCACCTACCGCACGGCCTACGACGTGGCGACGAAACTCGGCTTCGCGGACCTTGCCGCAATCGCCCTGTCCCGTATGGACTGGGCCGCGCACCGTGGCTCTGACGCTGTGTTCGGCGGCATGTACCGCTACATGCGCGCCTTGACCTACCTCCGCGAGGGCCAGTTCCGCACCGGTGACCGCTTGGTCCGCATGGGGCTGAACATCCTTGAACAGGCCGACCCTGGGCGCGAGCGCGACGTCGTGACGGGACAACTCCACCTTGGGGCAGCAGTCATGGCAGGTCGAGCCCATGACGGGTCCCGCGCGGAAGGGCACCTGACCGAGGCAGAACGCCTCGCCGAGCGCACCGGCGAAGCCGTAAAGGTGCACTGGCTGAGCTTCGGCCCTACCAACGTCGCCGTACACCGCGTCAGCGTCGCGGCTGAACTCGACGAGTACGGCGACGCGGTCAGCGCCGGGCGTACGGTCCGCTTCCCGAAAGACTGGCCCGCTTCTCGCCGCAGCCATCACTACGCCGAGTACGCCCGCTCGCTGATGTGGACGGGTGACCTCGACACCGCGTACAACAACCTTCTGAAGTCCCGGAAGGCGGCTCCCCAGCAGGCGCGGTATCACCCCACTGTGCGAGAGACGTACGCAGGGCTGGAAGCCGCGAAGCGTCAACTACCCGACAGCTTCCTCTCGTTCGGCTCTTGGCTTGGTGTGTAACAGCACGTAAAGCTCTAGCCCCGGCTATCAACATGTCTTGATAGTCGGGGCCTTTCCATGGGGCCAACATGCGGTGACGGCCGCTCCTACCCGGAGTGACGAAGACGCCCGTAGCCCATCCCCAAGGGGCCCGCATGTCGACAGCCCAGCAACCACCGGAACAGCACACCGCCGCCGACGAGCCACCGGCGGACAAGCTGACGGCGCAACTCGACGCGCTACAGCGAGACATCGAGCAGCACCTCGCCGCTCTGCGAGGAGAGGCGGACCGGTGGCCCTCGGGCACCTCCGGAAGCGCCCGGCGCCTCGACTACCGCGAGCACAGCACCCGCACCTACCGCGCCGAGTCCGGCCGGTGGCTGTGAGTACGTCGCCCCCTCCGTGCGCCCAGCGCTCCGGTGACTCATCGCTCGCGCCCGGCACCAGACCGACGACGTAGACCCATCGGTTTCCGCCAGATGGACTCCCGGCGCCTCGCGTCTGCGCCGAGCGCCCCGAACGCCCGCCCCCTGCCCGTGACCGCCACGGCTCCCCCAAGGCCCGGCACCCCGGGCAGGGGGCGGGTCAAAGCCCCACAAGCACCACCCCGTACCTCCGGAATCCGGCACCACCACACCGTCACGGAGAAGGGAAGACCCACACCATGACCGCACCCACTACCCCGACCGGCCTGCACGCCATCGAGTTAGAGATCACCGGCGGGTGTCAGCTCACGTGCACCCACTGCCTGTCCGAATCGAGCCCACAGGGCACGCACGGCCGCATGACGGTTGGGGACTGGCAACAGGTCATCACGGACGCAGCAGCCCTAGGCATCCCTCAGGTCCAGCTCATCGGCGGCGAGCCCACGCTGTACCCCTACTGGGTGGACCTGCTCGACCTCGCCCTCGGCCTGAACCTGCACGTCGAAGTGTTCAGCAACCTGTACCACGTCCGCCCTGCCTGGTGGACCGTCTTCGAACAGGACGGCGTCAGCCTCGCCACGAGCTATTACAGCGACGATCCGGCCGAGCACGACCGCATAACCCAGCGGCCCGGCAGCCACCAGCGCACCCGCACCAACATCCAAGAAGCCCAACGCCGCGGTATCCCGCTCCGTGTCGGCATCCTCCATATCCAACCGGGCCAACGTGTACAGCAAGCCCGAGCGGACATCGAGGCCATGGGCATCAACGACATCCAGATGGACCGCGTACGCGCTGTAGGCCGCGCCGTCATGGGCAGCGACGGCCCCAGCGCCGCGGAACTGTGCGGCCGGTGCGGCATCAACCGCGCCGCCATCCTGCCCAGTGGGGACCTCACCCTGTGCGTGCTGTCGCGCTTCATGCCTGTGGGGAACGTCCGCGTCACCCCGCTCGCTGACCTCATCGACGGCCCCCTGTGGCGTGACGCCCGGAGCAAGATCCCCCCACTCAGCCCAACCGCCTGCCAGCCCGACGGCTCCGACTGCAACCCCGCCAACACCCCCGCCTGCCTCCCCAAATTCCCCGTAGCGCCCATCTACCTGACCACGCAGGACGGCACCCGATGACGATCTGGGAAGCGCACGCCGCGCGCCTCGCTGACACCGTGACCCACCCCCAGTCCCGCTGGCGCGACGCCGTGCGCCACACCCCCCGGCACGTCCTCGTCCCCCGCTGGTGGCAGAGCGAACGCGCCGGCGTCACCTTGGTCGACGGGCCCGCCGACCCTGACCGCTGGATGCGCGCCGCCTACAGCGACACCACGCTCGTCACCCGCCTCGGACCACTGCACGCCGATCACGCCCACCCCGATGACCGCCCCCGCTGGTGGCCGTCCTCGTCCTCGACCCTGCCCTCGCTGGTCGTACAGATGTTCCGCCACGCCCGACCCGACAACGGCATGGACGTTCTCGACATCGGCACCGGGAGCGGCTACGGCACCGCCCTGCTCTGCCGACGCTTCGGCGACCGGCACATCACCAGTGTCGACGTGGACCCCTACCTCACCGGCACCGCCCGCGAACGCCTCGCCGACATCGGGCACAAGCCCCACATCGCCACCGTCGACGCCACCGGCCCCCTGCCTGGCACCTTCGACCGCATCATCGCCACCGTCTCGGTGCCCCGCATCCCCGCCTCATGGCTGGCCGCCCTGCGCCCCGAGGGACGGCTCGTGACCACGATCACCGGTACCTCGCTGATCATCGGTGCCGACAAGCACCCCGGCGGTGGCGCGGTCGGGCGCATCGAACGTGACTGGGCCGGATTCATGGGCATCCGCCACAACCCCGACTACCCGCCCCGCCTCCTGGCCCGATTCCCCCACGCGCGCGACCAGGAAGGCGACGAGATCACCACCGGCCGCTACCCCGTCCTCAACGTGGCGGAAGCGTGGGAGGTGAATACGCACCTCACCCTCGCCGTGCCCGGCATCGAAACCCATTTCGAAACCGACGGTGACCACCGCACGGCGTGGCTCCTGCACGCCGACGGCTCATGGGCCCGCGCCCGCGGTCGCTGGACCGACGCCCCCACCGTCCACCAAAGCGGCCCGCGCCGCCTGTGGGACGTCCTTGAACGCATCCGCCACAAGCTCAACCTCGAAGGCAGCCTCGGTCTGTACGGCTACCGCGTCCGCATCGAACCCGACGGCCGATGCCACATCAGCCAGGGCGAATGGTCCGCAGTGATCGAGTAACCGCCCCAACTCAGGCGCCCCGCCGACAAGACCCCGACGGCCGGTCCTACGCGGCCGTCGGGGGTGACACCACGCCACCAGCTACACAGGAGCTGACAGCGCCATGCGAAACCCTATCCGGCTCATACACCAGCGGTTAAGAGCGCACGTCGGCCGCCGCGCGCCCGGCCGCCACACTGCCGCTTACCTCACCGCCGCCCCGCCCCCGCCGCCCCGCCCGCTGCCCGCGCACGTGCGCGACCGCGCCCGACCCCTCGTCGGCGAAGACGTCGCCCTTGTCCGCCCCTACCTCACCGCCTACGAGGCCCGGCGCGACCGCGACCGGACGCGGGCCCGCCCCCAGCTGCCCACCCCGGTCGACTACCCCACGCTTCGGCTGGCCGCCGTATGACGACGTGCTGCGCCTGCGGGCGCCTCACCGAAGCCCCCGTTCCGATCCGCGACCACATCACCCCCCGCGGCACCGCGCACACCCAAATCGCCTGCCCCGACTGCGCACCCCACCTCACCCCCGGCCCCCTCACCCCCGACACCCCACCCCCCATGCCGCTCCTGCCCTACAGAAACCGCGCGCCCCTCTGGCCCCTCACCCCCACCCGGGCGCACCCCACCTCACAGAACGGAGCCACCCCGTGAGACGCAACCTCCCCGCGCCCGACTGGGCTGCCACGTCTCCCGCTCTCACGAGCGTGGAGACCACCCGAATCGCCATCCACGGCCGGATCACACACCAGATCGCCACCGCCCACGACATCCAACTCGGCCTCGCCCCGCTCCTGATACTGCCCATGCTCTACGACCTCGCCGCAACCGGCCTGTGGGAGCGCCACAGGAGCGGGCGCCTACGCCTCACAGACCGCGACTGCCACGTCTTCACCTTCAACCACGAAGGCACCGCCGTGAAGGAGTACGCGGCCAGCCACCCCGACCACCGCTGCCCGCGCCCCCCCCAGCCCGACGAGCGCGAACGGCGCGCGTGGCTGCCCCACTTCGTTGATGATCACAAGACCCTCCCCCCGCCCGAGTACCCCCGCGACGGGTGGCGCCTCATCCTGCGCCGCGCCGCCACCCTCCCCCTCACCGTGCTCCCGCCCGCCCTGGCCTTCTACGCCCGGTACCACTACAAGATCAACACTCTCGCCCCGACCACCGTCGCCCGCGTCTTCCACTCCTTCGCCGACACCGCCCCCACCGTCTACGACCGCTGGCAGAACACCCCCGGGCACCACCTCGTTGAAGACCCCGCCGGTCTCTTCTGGTCGCTCAGCCGCACCATGAGCAACAGCGCCAAACCGGCTGTTACCGGCATCTACCCACCCCGCGGCATGCCCGCCGACCACCCCGCCGACCAGCGAGCGAACCGCGCCCCGGGCTCCTCCACCCTGGCCACCCGCCACCGCCCCACCCACCGGCCATAGCGCCAGTGATCTTGCCCCACCCCTCCTAAACTGACCGGGCCGCTGCCACGAGAGGATTGATCACAAATGCGCCCCGCCGAGGCTCAAGGCCTTTTCACCGACATTCTGAAGAACCACCCTGACGTGCAACGCGTCCAGACCCTCGCCGAAGCGGGCGACACCAAGCACCCCTGCGGCCTCGCCGTCACCGTGGCCGGCCGCGAGACCCGGTGGCAGATGATCGGCCAGCTCGCCGAAGGGGCGAAGCACGACGTGCCCCCCCCCGCCACCCAGGGTCAGCCCGCCCCCTACACCGCCGCCCCCGCATCCGGCCCCGCAGACGCATGGCTCGCCGGAGCCATCGGCGCTGCCGAATCCCCCGAAATCGCCGAACTCGAAATCTGGTCGGCCCGCGAAGACGGCAGCCGAGAGGGCGTCACCGTCTTCTGGCACAACGCCGAGCGCACGTTCATCCGCAAGCTCTGATTTCCCGCCGCCTCACCGCGCGGCGGGCGCACCACAGCAATCAGCACCACCCCACCCAAGGGAGGAACTGATCATGTGTGCCAGACGCGGACACCGCTTCGACCCCGGTCTATGCGCCAACGGATCTCAGTGCCAGCAATGCGGCGCCGTTTTCAGCCTTCCCCCAGGGAGCGGCACCCCCCTGCACCAACCGCGGGACGGCGGCCGTGAGACCTGCCAGGGGTCCGGCGCCCCCACCGTAGAAATCGGCTAAGCCACCACCCCAAACAGAGCAGCCCGGGCGCCCCACAAGGGCACCCGGGCTTTCCTGCTCAACACACCAAAACGCACACACGCAACAGGCCGAGACGTAACGTCAATCAGTCGGACGCTGCTCGCGGAGTTCCTTAATAGCCCGCCGCCGCGCCAGCCGGTGTGTGCGCCTAATCTGTGCTTCCTGGAAACGCCGCTTATCCCGCTCAGTCTCTGGAATTACCGGCGGGACAGTGCGCGGCTTTCCGTCGGCGTCGACCGCCGCGAACACCAGGTAGGCCGACCCCACCTGTTGCGCAGGCGACGATTCGTTCCAGCGCTCCGCCATCACCCGAACCCCGATCTCCATGGAGGTTCGGCCCGTCCAGTTGCATTGCGCATGGACGTGAACCAGGTCGCCGACTCTGACCGGCTCCAAAAACACCATTTCGTCCATCGACGCCGTGACCGCCGGCCCACCAGAGTGGCGCCCAGCGACGGCCCCCGCCGCGTCATCGACGAGTTTCATGATCACGCCGCCGTGCACCGTGCCGAGGAGGTTCGTGTCCCCCGCCGTCATGATGTGGCTGAGCGTGGTACGAGACGCCGCCGTCGGCTTGCCGGGAAGCTCCGTCACGGCCGCTATGGGCGCACGATCAGTCATGCCACCAGCGTAAGGGCACTTATGCGCCACTTCCGCCCCACAGGACACAGAGCGGCCCCGACGTCACAGAAGGTGACACCGGGGCCGCCCGCGCGCTGTCTGCCCTGGTCAGGCGTGTTTATGCCTTAGAGGATCACACGTGAACGAGGTCGCCCACCCTGACGGGCTCCAGGAAGACCATCTCGTCCATGGAGGCGGTCACGGCGGGTCCGCCGGAGTGGCGTCCGGCGACGGCCCCCGCCGCGTCGTCGACGAGTTTCATGATCACGCCGCCGTGCACGGTGCCGAGGAGGTTGGTGTCGGCGTGCGTCATGATGTGGCTGAGCGTGGTGCGGGACGCCGCGGTCGGCTTGCCGGGAATCTCCGAGTCCGGGCCGGGGGCCTGATCTGTCATGCCCTCCACCCTATGTCGAGCGCCGGGAAACGCCGCTCCCGGGCGCTTTGCCACAGCTCTGCAACAGCAGTGACCCGAAACAACGCCCTCCCTGTGAGGCGGGGCGCGCGGCACTGCACACTAAGCCACATGAGCGATTGGCGAGACGCGCGGACCGAGGGCAACGGGGACCGCCACGGGTACGGCAGCGGCAGCGCACAGCCCGAGGGCGCCCGCGTGATGCGCCACGTCCAGCGGCCCGACTCGGTCCCGCGCCAGCCCTCGTACGACGACAACGTGTACGACGACCTCTACCGCGACCAGCGGCCCCAGCCGGGGCAGCCCGGTCAGCACGCCCAGGGCCCCGGCGGCCCGGAGGGCTACGACAGCGGCTACAACACCGGGCAGGTCTACGGCGCGCCGGCCGGACCGCGCCGCGGCGGGCAGGGGCCGGGCGGCCCCCAGGGCCCGCAGGCGCCGCCGCGACCGAGGCCGCCGGTGAACTGGAGGAAGCGCATCACCTGGGGCCTGGTCACGTTCCTGGCCCTGCTGATCGTCGTCTCCGTCGGCACGTACTTCTGGGCGGACTCCAAGCTCAAGCGCGAGGTCGACCTGTCGAAGGTCATCGAGCGGCCCGCGGGCGGCAAGGGCACGAACTACCTGATCGTGGGGTCGGACAGCCGCGAGGGCATGTCCGACGAGGAGAAGAAGAAGCTGCACACCGGCTCCGCCGAGGGCAAGCGCACCGACTCGATGATGATCCTGCACGTCGCGGACGACGGCGGGAACACGATGATCTCGCTGCCGCGCGACTCGAACGTCACCATCCCCTCCTTCAAGGGCGCGGACTCCGGCAAGCTCTACCCGGGCACCGGCCGCCAGGTGAAGCTGAACGCCGCGTACGCCGAGGACGGCCCCGAGCTGCTCGTGCGGACCGTCGAGGCCAACACGGGCCTGCGCATCGACCACTACGCGGAGATCGGCTTCGGCGGCTTCGCGGAGATCGTCGACGCGGTCGGCGGCGTGGAGATGGACATCCCCAAGGCCTTCAAGGACAAGAAGTCCGGCGCCGACTTCGAGGCGGGCAAGCAGACGCTGAACGGCGAGGAGGCCCTGGCCTTCGTGCGTACGCGGTACGCCTTCGCGGGCAGTGACCTGGACCGCACCAAGAACCAGCAGAAGTTCCTCGCGGCCCTCGCCAACCAGGCGGCCACGCCCGGCACGGTCATGAACCCGTTCAAGCTCTACCCGACGATGGGCGCCGGCCTGGACACGCTGATCGTCGACAAGGACATGGGCCTGATGGACGTGGCGTCGATGTTCTGGGCGATGAAGGGCGTCACGGGCGGCGACGGCACCTCCATGAACATGCCGATCTCCGGCACCGTCGGCGGCAACCTCGTCTGGGACAAGGCGAAGGTCAAGCAGCTCGTCGAGCAGCTCAACAACGACGAGAAGGTCACCGTCACCGGCAACTGACACCGCCTCCCGCGCCCGTCCGCGCCCCTCCGCACACTTCCGCGTCCTTCCGCGCCCTTCCGCCCCTTCCGCACCCGCCGGGCCCCGCCGTCACCACGGCGGGGCCCTTCGCGTACGCCGGACGTACGCCCGGTGGCGCCGGAACGTACGCCCGGTGGCGGCGGGCGTACCCCGAACGCTCCGCCCGCCGCGAAGCCGCGCGCCCGCCGTGCGACGGTGGTGCGACCCAGCCAGTACTGCCCACACCGGACCGCGGAGCTGCCATGGCGGAGCTGCAGGACGAATACGACACCCCCGCCGAGGCCGGAGAGCTCGGCGGGCGCCCGGCCACCGCCACGGACGCCCGGCGCGTCACCGGGGCGCCCCGGCCCGAACCCGCCGCCGGCCGCGAGGACGCCTTCGGCCGGGCCCGCGCCCTGCTCGACGCGCATCCCGTCGCCGACGGCCACAGCGGTCTGCTGCGGGCCCTGCGGGCGATGCCGTACTGCGACCTGGAGTCCGGCGACGGCAGCGTGGAGACGGACGTGCCGCGGCTGCGCGCGGGCGGGGTGGGCGCGCTGTTCTGGTCGCTGCACGTGCCCGACGACCGCGACGGGGACCGGGCGGTGGCCGCGGCGCTCGAACAGCTCGACCTGGTCCGGCACGTCGCCGCACGGTACGCCGACGACCTGCGGCTCGTCCGGGACGCGTCGGAGACCGCCGACGCCCGCAACCGCGGCCGGATCGCCGTCGTGGTGGGTCCGGCGAGCGCCCGCGCCCTGGGCGACTCGCTGGGCGCGCTGCGCTCGCTGCACGCGCTCGGCCTGAACGTGCTCACCCTCGCCGGTACGCCGTGGGCGGGCGAGGACGGCCTGAGCGCCTTCGGCGAGCAGGTCGTACGGGAGGTGAACCGGCTCGGCATCCTCGCGGACCTGACCGGGGCGCCGGAGGCGACGGCGCGGCGGGTGCTCGGCCTGTCCAAGGCCCCGGTGGTCTTCACCCGCTCCGGCGCGCGGGCGCTGCGCGAGCACCCGGCGAACCTGAGCGACGGCCTGCTGGCGGCCGTGGGCGCGGCCAAGGGGCTGTGCCTGGTGCCGCTCGCCGCCGAGCAGACGGGGACGCGCGTGCGGGACGTCGTGGACCACCTGGAGCACGTGCGGAACGTCGCCGGGCCGGAGTGCGTCGGGCTCGCCGGGACCTACGACACCGCGGCCGCGCACCCCGAGGAGCTCGGCGACGTCTCGCGCTTCCCGAGGCTCGTCGCCGAACTGCTCGACCGGGGCTGGGCGGACGCCGAGATCGCGGCGCTCACCTGGGGCAACGTGCAGCGCGCCCTGCGCGGCGCGGACTTCACGGCCCGGGCGTCGCGCTGACGCGGGGCCGGGCGGGGCTCAGTCGATCCGGCACAGGCAGAACGGGTGCCCCGCCGGGTCGGCGTACACGCGGAAGTCGCGCTTGCCGCCGTCGTCGTCCAGGTCCAGCGGGCGGGCGCCGAGGGCCAGGACGCGCTCCTGGGCGGCCTCCAGCTCGTCCGTGGTGCTGCCCGCGTCGAGGTCCAGGTGCAGCTGCTGGGCGTTGCTGTCCGAGCGGGGCCACTCGGGCGGCGTGAAGTCCTCGGCGAGCTGGAACGACACCTTGACGCGGCCGGGCGCGACCAGGTCGATCCACCGGCCGTCGCCCTCCTCGACGATCTCGCCGCCGATGACCGCGGCGTAGAACTCGGCGAGGCGGCGGGGCTCGGGACAGTCCAGGACGACGTTGCGGAGCTTGGCGACGGGGGTGGCCATGTCTTCTCCTCGGCAGGGTCTCGGCAGGGTCTCGGCAGGGTCGAACGCGGGTCGATGGGTTACCGCTTCAGACTTCTACCCGGTAACGCCTGGGGTTACCCCATACTGTGACAGTGGCGGTAACGTCGCAACCATGAACGACAGAGCGCCCGCACCCGGTGGGCTCGCCCTGGTGCAGGCCCTGGTGAACACCCTCGACATCGGGGCGGGTACCGACGAGCTGGACACCGAAACGGGGCGCGCGCGGTTCGGCCTCGCGCCGGGTGAGGTGGCCGCCGCGCGGGAGCTGCGCGAGGCCCTGCGGGCGGCGTGCCTCGCCCACGCCGGGCACGCGCCGCACCGCGAGGTGCGGCCCCTCGGCGACCTCCTGGCCGGGGCTCCCCTGCTGGTCCGCGTCGACCCGGCCGACGGCTCGGCGCGGCTCGTCCCCGCCGAGCCCGGGACGCTCCTGTCCCGGGTGGCGGCGGCCGTCGCGGAGGGGCTGGCGGCGGGCACCTGGCAGCGGCTCAAGGGGTGCGAGTCCGCCACCTGTCACTGGGCGTACTACGACCGCAGCCCGGGCGGCCGGGGCCGCTGGTGCGACATGGGGGTGTGCGGGGCCCGCGCCAAGATGCGGGCGTACCGGGCCCGCAGGTCCCGGCGCCCCTCGTAGCCGCACGCCCTGGCGCGGGGAGCCGCCCGGACGACGACAGCCCCCGGCGCGGTGCCGGGGGCTGCCTTGTCTCCGCGGGGTGTTCTCCGGGGGCGCGTGCGCCGCTACGGAAGGTTCCTGGCCATCACGATCCGCTGGACCTGGTTCGTGCCCTCGTAGATCTGCGTGATCTTGGCGTCGCGCATCATGCGCTCGACCGGGTAGTCGCGGGTGTAGCCGTAGCCGCCGAGGAGCTGGACGGCGTCCGTGGTGACCTCCATGGCCACGTCGGAGGCGAAGCACTTGGCGGCGGCACCCTGGTAGGTCAGGTCGGCGTCGCCGCGCTCGGAGGCGGCGGCGGCCTGGTAGGTCAGGGCGCGGGCGGCGGAGATCTTCATGGCCATGTCCGCGAGCATGAACTGGACGCCCTGGAAGTCGGCGATCGGCTTGCCGAACTGCTTGCGCTCCTGGACGTAGCCCTTGGCGTAGTCGAGGGCGCCCTGGGCGATGCCGAGGGCCTGGGCGGCGATGGTGATGCGGGTGTGGTCCAGGGTCTTCATCGCCGTGGCGAAGCCCGTGCCCTCCGCGCCGATCATGCGGTCGGCGGGGATGCGGACGTTGTCCAGGTAGACCTCGCGGGTCGGCGAGCCCTTGATGCCGAGCTTCTTCTCCGGGGCGCCGAACGAGACGCCCTCGTCGCCCTTCTCCACGACGAAGGCCGAGATGCCCTTGGAGCGCTTCTCGGGGTCGGTCACGGCCATGACCGTGTAGTACTCGGAGACGCCGGCGTTGGTGATCCAGCGCTTCACGCCGTTGAGGACGTAGTGGTCGCCGTCCCGGACGGCCTTGGTCTTCATGCCCGCCGCGTCCGAACCGGCGTCCGGCTCGGAGAGGCAGTACGAGAACATCGCGTCGCCCTTGGCCAGCGGCGTCATGTACTTCTTCTTCAGCTCCTCGGAGCCGGAGAGGATCACGGGCAGCGAGCCCAGCTTGTTGACGGCCGGGATGAGGGAGGAGGACGCGCAGACGCGGGCCACCTCCTCGATCACGATGACCGTGGCGAGCGCGTCGGCGCCCGCGCCGCCGAAGGTCTCCGGCACGTGCACGGCGTGCAGGTCGGAGGCGACCAGGGCGTCCAGGGCCTCCTGCGGGAAGCGGGACTCCTCGTCGACGGCCGCGGCGAACGGCGCGATCTTCGCCTCGGCGAGCGAGCGGATCGTGTCGCGGAGCATCTCGTGCTCCTCGGACGGGCGGTACAGGTCGAAGTCAGCCGTTCCGGCCAAGGTCTCTCACGCTCCAAAGGACGCCGCGGACGCTAATTACCGTTAAGTAACACGCTGGTCGAATCGAATCTTAGGGCGCCGCTCCCGTCACCGGTACGTGAGTTTGACGACAGGGTGATCGTGCCCGGTGAGAGGCCCCGGCACGCCCGCACTATGCTCGGGCAGCGCAGCGCAGCGCTCGAACCACACTGGAGCACCCTCATGGCCCTGAAGATCACCGTGATCGGCACCGGCTACCTCGGCGCCACCCACGCCGCGGCCATGGCCGAGCTCGGCTTCGAGGTCCTCGGCCTCGACGTCGTACCGGAGAAGGTCGACATGCTGCGGCGCGGCGAGGTCCCGATGTACGAGCCGGGCCTGGAGAAGCTGCTCCGGGCCCACGTCGCGGGGATCGAGGGCTCCACCGGGCGGCTGAACTTCACCATGGACTGGGAGGAGGCCGCCGACTTCGGCGACGTGCACTTCCTCTGCGTCAACACCCCGCAGAAGCACGGCGAGTACGCCTGCGACATGAGCCATGTGGACGCCGCCGTCGACTCCCTCGCCCGCCATCTGCGGCGCCCCGCCCTGGTCGTCGGCAAGTCGACCGTGCCGGTCGGCAGCGCGGACCGGATCGCGGCCCGGATCGCCGAGCTGGCCCCCGCGGGCGCGGACGTCGAGCTGGCCTGGAACCCGGAGTTCCTGCGCGAGGGGTTCGCCGTCGACGACACCCTGCACCCGGACCGGATCGTGGTCGGCGTGCGCGGCGAGCAGGCCGAGAAGGTGCTGCGCGAGGTGTACGCGACGCCGATCGCCGAGGGCTCGCCCTTCGTCGTCACCGACTTCCCCACGGCCGAGCTGGTCAAGACCTCCGCGAACTCCTTCCTGGCCACGAAGATCTCCTTCATCAACGCCATGGCCGAGGTCTGCGAGGCCGCGGGCGGCGACGTGGTGAAGCTCGCCGAGGCCCTCGGGTACGACGACCGCATCGGCGCCAAGTTCCTGCGCGCCGGGATCGGCTTCGGCGGCGGCTGCCTGCCCAAGGACATCCGCGCGTTCATGGCGCGCGCCGGGGAGCTGGGCGCCGACCAGGCCCTGACCTTCCTGCGCGAGGTCGACTCGATCAACATGCGGCGCCGCGGGCACATGGTGGAGCTGGCCCGCGAGGCCGTCGGCGGCGGATCGTTCCTGGGCAAGCGGGTGGCCGTGCTCGGCGCCGCCTTCAAGCCGGACTCCGACGACGTGCGCGACTCGCCCGCCCTGAACGTGGCCGGGCAGATCCACCTCCAGGGCGGCCAGGTCACCGTCTACGACCCCAAGGGCATGGCCAACGCCCGCCGCGTCTTCCCGACGCTCGGGTACGCCGACACGGCCGAGGACGCCGTCCGGGGGGCCGATGTGGTCCTGCACCTCACCGAGTGGCGCGAGTTCCGCGAGCTCGACCCCGAGGCGCTCGGGGCCGTGACGGGGCAGCGGGTCCTGCTGGACGGCCGGAACGCGCTGGACCCGGAGCGGTGGCGCGCGGCGGGGTGGACCTTCCGCGCCATGGGACGGCCGGGGGCCTGACGGGGCCGCGGCCTTGACGGGTCCGGAGCCTGACGGGCGCGGGGCCTGACGGGTCCGTGGCCTTGGCTGGCACGGGGCCTTGACGGGCGCGGGCTCGGGAGTGGCCGGGCCCCTGGCCTCGTACCGACGGGGCGCCCCACCCCGCACGTACAGAACGATCACCCGTTCTGCACAATCACCACATGGCCACTACACCAACTCCGCGCCCCGTCACGCCCGATGACGTCCCGTCCCTCGCCACGACACTGGCGCGGTCGTTCGCGTCCGACCCGATGATGCGGTGGCTGTTCCCCGACGCGGACACCCGCGGGGAGCGGCTCGAGCGGTACTTCGCCACCCTCTACACGCGGCACTACGGCCCGCACGGCCTGTGCGAGCTGACCGGCTCCGCCGCCTCCTTCTGGCTGCCGCCGCGCACCGGCGACGAGGCCGAGCCCGACGAGGAGCTGTTCGCGGAGCTGGGGGCCGTCCTCGGCGAGCACACCACCCGGCTCGAGGCCAGCTACGAGGTGATCACCCGGTACACGCCCGCCGAGCCGCACTGGTACCTCGCCGTGGTCGGGGCCGACCCCGCCGCCCGGGGCCAGGGGCACGGGGCCGCCCTGCTGCGGTCCGGCCTCGCCCGGGCCGACGCGGCGGGCCTGCCCGCGTACCTGGAGTCCTCCAAGGCCGAGAACGTGCCGTTCTACGAGCACTTCGGCTTCACCCTGCGGAAGGAGCTGAGCCTCCCCCTGGACGGCCCCTCGGTGTGGCTGATGTGGCGGGACGCCACGTAGCACCACGCGGCGCCGGCGCACAGAGGGCCGAAGCGCAAGGGGCGTGACCCGGTGGGTCACGCCCCTTGCGGTGTCCGTCGCCGCCGGGTCAGCGGCTCGCGCCGTCCAACTGCTCCAGCGTCGCGACCGACGGGCCGCGCCGGGAGCGGACGTCACGGGCCACGTCCTCCGCCGCGCCGAGGACGCGTACCGCGTTGCCCCACGTCAGCTTGGCGAGGTCGGCCGTGGACCAGCCGCGGTCGAGGAGCTCCGCGATCAGGTTCGGGTAGCCGGAGACGTCGTCCAGGCCCACGGGCGTGAACGCGGTGCCGTCGTAGTCGCCGCCGATGCCGATGTGGTCGATGCCCGCGACCTCGCGCATGTGGTCGAGGTGGTCGGCCACCGTCGCGGCGGTGGCGACGGGGCGCGGGTTCGACTCCTCGAAGGCCGCGTGGACCTCCATGGCCTCCGAGGTGGTGTCCAGGTGGTGGAAGCCGTGCGCGCGCATGTTGTTGTCGGCCGCCAGCGTCCAGTCGACCGCCTCCTGGAGGACGAACTTCGGCACGAAGGTCGCCATCGCCACGCCGCCGTTGGCGGGCAGGCGCTCCAGGACGTCGTCCGGGATGTTGCGGGGGTGGTCGCAGACCGCGCGCGCCGAGGAGTGGGAGAAGATCACCGGCGCCTCGGAGGTGTCCAGGGCCGCCCGCATCGTGGTCGCCGCCACGTGCGAGAGGTCCACCAGCATGCCGAGGCGGTTCATCTCGCGGACCACCTCGTGGCCGAACGGCGACAGGCCGCCGACGCCCGGCTCGTCGGTCGCCGAGTCCGCCCACGCGATGTTGTCGTTGTGCGTCAGCGTCATGTAGCGGACGCCGAGCGCGTACAGCGCCCGCAGCGTGGCGAGGGAGTTGTTGATCGAGTGGCCGCCCTCGGCGCCCATGAGGGAGGCGATCCGGCCCTCCGCGCGGGCCGCCTCCATGTCGGCGGCGGTGTGCGCGGCCCGCAGGTCGCCGGGGTGGCGGTCGAGCAACTGGCGGACGCAGTCGATCTGTTCCAGGGTCGCGCTGACCGCGGCGTCGCCCGCCAGGTCGGTGCGCACGTACACCGACCAGTACTGGGCGCCGACGCCGCCCGAGCGCAGCCGGGCCAGGTCCGTGTGCAGCCGGCCCGTCTGGTCCGCGGCGATGTCCAGCAGGTCGAGGTCGTACCCGGCCTTCTCGCGCAGCGCCCAGGGCAGGTCGTTGTGGCCGTCCACGACGGGGGACTCGGCGAGCAGGGCACGGGCGCGGGCCAGGGAGTCGGGCAGCTTCGTCATGAGGTCACTGTCCCGAACCGAAGCCGAAACCGGAACCCGTGCCCTCCACCTTGGCGCGCAGCCGCTTGCCCTTCTCCGTCGCCTGGTCGTTCAGCTCCTGCTGGAACTCCCGCATGCGGCCGAGCAGTTCGCCGTCGTGCGCGGCGAGCATGCGCGCGGCGAGCAGCCCGGCGTTGCGCGCGCCGCCCACGGAGACCGTCGCGACCGGCACGCCCGCGGGCATCTGCACGATGGACAGCAGCGAGTCCATGCCGTCGAGGTACTTGAGCGGCACGGGCACGCCGATGACCGGCAGCGGCGTCACGGAGGCGAGCATGCCGGGCAGGTGGGCGGCGCCGCCCGCGCCCGCGATGATCGCTTTCAGGCCGCGGTCGGCGGCCTGTTCGCCGTACGCGACCATCTCGTGCGGCATGCGGTGCGCGGACACCACGTCCACCTCGTACGGGATCTCGAACTCGTCGAGGGCCTGGGCGGCGGCCTCCATGACGGACCAGTCGGAGTCCGAGCCCATGACGACGCCGACGACGGGGCCCTGGTGGGGACCGTGGGGACCGCTTTCGGGACTGCTCATTCGGTGATCGTTCCTCTGAGGTAGCCGGCAGCGTGGCGGGCGCGGTCCAGGACCTCGTCCAGGTCGTCGCCGTAGGTGTTGACGTGGCCGACCTTGCGGCCGGGCTTCACGTCCTTGCCGTACATGTGGATCTTCAGCTTCGGGTCGCGCGCCATGCAGTGCAGGTACGCGGTGTACATGTCGGGGTAGTCGCCGCCGAGGACGTTCGCCATGACCGTCCACGTCGCGCGCGGGCGCGGGTCGCCGAGCGGCAGGTCGAGGACCGCGCGGACGTGGTTGGCGAACTGGGAGGTCACCGCGCCGTCCTGGGTCCAGTGGCCGGAATTGTGCGGGCGCATCGCCAGTTCGTTGACCAGCACGCGGCCGTCGCGGGTCTCGAACAGCTCGACGGCCAGGTGCCCGACCACGCCCAGCTCCCGCGCCACCCGCAGCGCCAGCTCCTGGGCCCGTCCCGCCAGCTCCTCGGAGAGGCCCGGGGCGGGCGCGATGACGGTGTCGCAGACGCCGTCGACCTGCTGCGACTCCACGACGGGGTACGCCACGGCCTGGCCGTGCGGGGAGCGTACGACGTTCGCCGCCAGCTCCCGTACGAAGTCGACCTTCTCCTCGGCGAGGACCGGAACGCCCGCGCGGAAGGGCTCGGCGGCCTGCTCGGCGGAGCGCACGACCCATACGCCCTTGCCGTCGTAGCCACCGCGCACGGTCTTCAGGACGACCGGGAAGCCGTCACTGTCCGTGTCACCCTCGGGGACGCCTTCGGCCGCGAACGCCACCACGTCCGCCGGATCGCTCACGATCCGGTGGCGTGGGCACGGCACCCCGAGCGCGTCCAGCTTCGCGCGCATCACCCCCTTGTCCTGGGCGTGCACCAACGCGTCGGGCCCCGGGCGCACGGGGATGCCGTCCGCCTCCAGGGCCCGTAGATGCTCGGTGGGTACATGTTCGTGATCAAAGGTGATCACGTCGCAGCCCCGCGCGAAGTCACGCAGCGTGTCGAGGTCGCGATAGTCGCCGATGACGACGTCGCTGACGACCTGCGCCGCGGAATCCTGCGGAGTGTCGCTGAGGAGCTTGAACCTGATGCCGAGCGGGATGCCCGCCTCGTGGGTCATACGAGCGAGCTGGCCCCCGCCGACCATGCCGACTACCGGGAACGTCACACCCACAGGGTATCGGCCATCCGTGGACGGCCCGATTCCGCGCTCCGCCGTCAGGGGCGTGCCGCGGTTCGGACGGCGTCCCCGCGCGCCGGCGGCGGGCGCTGGTTAGCATGGCTGGGTTGACGCGACCGGGGAAACCGCAAACGAAGCGGACGCAGCATCCCGTCGACACCGTGGAGAACCGGCTCCGACCGGCCGCCACCGACCGCGGCCGACACGGCCGACACGACCGACCGACACCGACACGGGGGCTGGGGCGACCATGAAGGACCGTGGCGCACTACGGGTGCGAGTGGACCGGCTCACACGGGAAGTGGCGAAGTTCGGTGCCGTGGGCGCCGTGGGGACGCTGGTCAACTTCGCCGTCTTCAACTTCGTGCGCCACGTCACCGACCTCCCGGTGGTGCGCGCCAGCGTCATCGCCACGCTCGTCGCGATCTGCTGCAACTACGTGGGGTTCCGCTACTTCACCTACCGCGACCGGGACAAGAGCGGCCGCACCAAGGAGCTGTCGCTCTTCCTGCTGTTCAGCGTGGTCGGCCTGGTCATCGAGAACGGCGTCCTGTACGTGGCGACGTACGGGTTCGGCTGGGACAGCAGGCTCCAGACGAACGTCTTCAAGTTCCTCGGCATGGCCATCGCCACGCTGTTCCGCTTCTGGTCGTACCGCTCCTGGGTGTTCCGGGCGCTGCCCGCGCGGGAGGCGGTCGCGCATGCGGAATCGTTCCTGGAGGAGGACGCGCGCGACGGCGCGGAGCCGCGGGGAACGGCGTCGGGGGCGCGGCGCCGGGGCTGAGGGGCCGCGGGGCTGAGGGCGGGCCGCTGTCGCGGCCGTGCGCCGCGGGGCTCTGGCGGGTGCCGTCCGGCGCGGTCCGCCGCGGCCGCGGGGATGAGGCGGGTGCCGCTGTGGCGGGTGCCGTCCGGTCGGGCGCTGTCGTGGGCGCCGCTCGCTCGGGCGCTGCCGTGCGGGCTCAGCGGACCGTCTGCTCGTCGCGGCGGGGGCCGGATCCGTGCCCGGCCCGGCCGCGCTTGCCGTCCTTGCCGCCATCCTTGCCGGGCTTGTCGCTCTCTCCGCTTCTGTCGGCCTTGTCCGCATCGGCCGCGTCGTCCTGGGACGGCTGCTGGCGCGAGAGGAAGAGGCCGAACACCGGGGGCTGGGCCTGGAGCATCTCCAGGCGGCCCCCGTCCGCTTCGGCCAGATCGCGGGCCACGGCGAGCCCGATCCCTGTCGAATTGCGGCCGCTGATGGTGCGCTCGAAGATCCGCGCGCCGAGGTCGGCGGGCACGCCCGGGCCGTTGTCGGTGACCTCGATGACCGCCTGGTTGCCGGTGACGCGGGTCCGCAGGGCGACGGTGCCGCCGCCGTGCATCAGCGAGTTCTCGATCAGCGCCGCCAGGACCTGGGCGACCGCGCCCGGGGTGCCCACGGCCTTCAGGTGGCGCTTGCCGGAGCTGACGATGGCGCGGCCCGCGCTGCGGTAGGCCGGGCGCCACTCCTCCAACTGCTGCTTGATCACCTCGTCCAGGTCGAAGGAGACCGCGGAGCCGGTGCGGGGGTCGCGGGAGTTGGTGAGCAGCCGCTCCACCACGTCCGTGAGCCGCTCCACCTGCGTCAGCGCGATCGTCGCCTCCTCCTTCACCGTGTCCAGGTCGTCGGTGACGGTGATCTCCTCCAGGCGCATGGACAGGGCGGTCAGCGGGGTGCGCAGCTGGTGCGAGGCGTCGGCGGCCAGGCGCCGCTCGGCGGTGAGCATGCGGGCGATCCGCTCCGCGCTGGAGTCCAGCACGTCCGCGACGCGGTCCAGCTCCGGGACGCCGTAGCGGCGGTGGCGGGGGCGCGGGTCGCCGGAGCCGAGGCGCTCGGCGGTCTCCGCGAGGTCCGTGAGCGGCGAGGCGAGGCGGTTGGCCTGGCGTACGGCGAGCAGGACCGCGGCGACGATGGCGAGCAGGGCGACCCCGCCGATGATCAGCAGGGTGCGGCCGACCTCCTGGGTGACGGCGGTGCGGGGCTCCTCGACCGTGACCTTCTCCCCCTCCTCGCCGTCCTCCTCGGCCCGGATGACGTCGCCCTCCGGGCGGGTGCCGACCTCGATGGGGGCGCGGCCGGGGATCTCGATGCGGGCGTAGCGCTCGATGTCGACCTGCTCCCGCAGGACCTCGCCGGTGACGCGCTCGTCGCTGATCAGGCGGCTGTCGACGATGCTCGCGAGGCGGACGGCCTCGGAGTTGACGCGCTCCTGGGCGCTGTTGCTGATCGTGCGGGTCTCGACGATCACCAGGGAGACGCCGAAGACGGCGATCACCACGAGGACGACGGCGAGGGTCGAGTTGATGAGGCGTCGGCGCACGGGGCCCTCCGGCCGGGCGGGGGAACGGACCCGACCAGTGTGCCCCGCCCCACCCCCGGGGCCCGACCACCACCGCCCTTCCCGGCCGGGCGGCACCGGGGCTGCGCCCGCTCGGGCGCCCTGATACCCGGCCGGGCGGCACCTGGGGCTGCACCGGCCGGAGGCCCTGGCGCGCGGCCGGGCGGCACCTGGGGCTGTGCCCACCCGTCCCGCCCAGCGGGACGATTGCCCACAGCGGGGCGGGCGGTCGCCGCCCACGGCGGTGGCGGGCGGTATCCACGGCGGGGAAGCGCTCCGCGTCGGGGCCGGACGGGCAAGGCCGGGGAGTCACGGGTGGGCGGGCGGGAAGAAACCCACGACGGCGGGACAGCGCACCGCGTCGGGGCCGGGCCGGCAAGGCCGGGGAGTCACGGGTGGGCGGGCGGGAAACAACCCGCCCCGGCAGGGGCTAGGACTTCTCGAAGCGGAAGCCGACGCCACGGACCGTGGCGATGTACCGCGGATTCGCCGCGTCGTCCCCCAGCTTCTTGCGCAGCCACGAGATGTGCATGTCCAGGGTCTTCGTGGAGGACCACCACGTCGTGTCCCAGACCTCGCGCATGAGCTGGTCCCGGGTGACGACCCGCCCCGCGTCCCGCACGAGCACCCGCAGGAGGTCGAACTCCTTGGCCGTGAGCTGGAGTTCCTCCTCCCCCATCCAGGCCCGGTGCGACTCGACGTCGATGCGTACGCCGTGCGTGGCGGGCGGCTGCGCCGGCTCCGAGGCGCCGCGCCGCAGCAGCGCCCGTACCCGCGCGAGCAGTTCGGCGAGGCGGAAGGGCTTGGTGACGTAGTCGTCGGCCCCCGCGTCGAGCCCGACGACGGTGTCGACCTCGTCGGCGCGCGCGGTGAGGATGAGGATCGGCACCGTGTGCCCCTCGGCGCGCAGCCGCCGGGCGACCTCCAGGCCGTCCATGCCGGGCAGCCCCAGGTCGAGCACGACCAGGTCCACGCTGCCCTGCAGCCCGGCGTCGAGGGCGGTCGGACCGTCCTCGCGCACTTCGACCTCGTAGCCTTCCCGGCGCAGGGCGCGGGCCAGCGGCTCCGAGATGGACGCGTCGTCCTCGGCGAGCAGTACACGGGTCATGGGGTGATGGTAGTCCGCGGCGGACAAGCTCCGAAGGCTGATCGCACGGTGATCGCCGAGCACGGGGCCCGGCCCGGCCACGCCACCCCGCCGACGTCGGCCCCGCACGACGCCGGCCCCGACCACGCACACCACGGCGCACCGCGACGCACCACGCCGCCACGACGCACCGGTTACACACCGGCCACGCACCGACCACGCACCGACAGCGCGGCCACCGCCCCACCCACACCCCTCGGAAGATCAAGTTCCGGGATGCGATCCTTGGGGACATCTCACAGACACCTTGGATTGTGCGAGGTTGGTTCCAAGGTCACCTGTGATCCATGTCTCAAGTCCTTCCAAATCACGCTCTGTGGTGTCGTATGGTGTCGAGACGCCTGTAGCACTACTCAAGGACCTTTGGCCCGCTATTGCGCGCCAAGGGTCTCTTCTGTGTGCGGGCTGGCCTTCGCCAGCCTGGAAGGAATGACCTGTGGTCGGGCCCCGTACGCGATGAGGCGTCGGGGTGTGGATCTCGGTGTCTCCGTCTCTCGTGTCCGCGCGCAGCGGGACGAAACCCCCTTCAGGCGAGGGGGTGGACGGGACGGCGCCGGTGCCGACCGCCCCCACCGGGCGCGCCCATGGCGTCACGCCACACGCGTCCCGACACCCACGAGGATCGACCCATGGCGACCAGCCTGACGAAGGACTCGGCCGGCTCCGGCACCGAGAAGACCTTCTTCGGCCACCCCCGCGGCCTGGCCACACTCTTCATGACCGAGATGTGGGAGCGCTTCAGCTTCTACGGCATGAAGGCCCTGCTCCCCCTGTACCTGGTCGCGCCCGGCGGCATGAACATGAACGCCGCCACCGCCACGGCGATCTTCTCGATCTACATGGCGATGGTCTACCTGCTCGCCATGCCGGGCGGCTGGTTCGCGGACCGCCTGTGGGGCCCGCGCAAGACGATCACGATCGCCGCCCTGGTGATCATGGCCGGTCACGTCACCCTCGCCCTGCCCGGCCAGGCGATGTTCTTCTTCGGCCTCATCCTGGTCGCGATCGGCTCCGGCCTGCTGAAGGCCAACATCTCCACGATGGTCGGCCACCTCTACGACGGCCCGGACGACCCGCGCCGCGACGGCGGCTTCACGCTGTTCTACATCGGCATCAACATGGGCGCCTTCATCGCGCCGCTGGCCATCGGCACGGTCGGTGAGAAGGTGAACTGGCACCTGGGCTTCGCCCTCGCCGCCGTCGGCATGGGCCTCGGCCTGGTGCAGTTCCTGCTCGGCGGGCGCCACCTGAGCGAGCGCAGCGCCGTCGTGCCGAAGCCGGTGGAGAAGCCGGAGCTGATGGGCCTGCTCCGCAAGGCCATGCTGTGGGTCATCGCCGCGGTCGTCTTCTACGGCGTCACGGTCGCCACCGGTGTCTACACCCTGAACTGGGCGACGGTCCCGATCGCGATCCTCGGCCTGGTCATCCCGATCTCGGTGCTCACGCGCATCAAGCGCGACAAGGAGCTGTCGCAGGTCGAGCAGTCCAGGATGACCGCGTACATCTGGTTCTTCGTGGCCGCGGCCGTCTTCTGGATGATCTTCGACCAGGGCGCGTCCACCGTGGCCCTGTTCGGCAAGAACTCCACGGACACCACGATCCTCGGCTTCGACTTCCCGGTCTCCTGGTACCAGTCGGTCAACCCGGTCCTGATCATGGCGCTGGCCCCGGTCTTCGCGTGGCTGTGGCTGGCGCTGAACCGCAGCGGCAAGGAGCCGAGCACGGTGGTGAAGTTCGCCTCCGGCCTGGTCCTGATCGGTGCCTCGTTCTTCGTCTTCCTGATCCCGCTGACCATGGCCGCGGACGGCGAGAAGGTCGGCGCGTACTGGATGGTGGCGATCTACTTCATGCACACCGTCGGTGAGCTGTGCGTCTCCCCGGTCGGCCTGTCGGTCACCACGAAGATGGCCCCGGGGAAGTACGCCTCGCAGATGCTGGGCGTCTGGTTCCTCGCCGTCACCGCCGGTGACTGCACCACCAGCCTGCTCTCCACCGCGGGCGTCGACCTGAACAAGACCGGCGTCGTGGGCATGGAGGCGACCCTCGCCGTCGTCGCGGGCCTCGCGGTCTACATGTACCGCAAGAAGGTCAAGACGCTCATGGGCGACGTGAACTGACACCGCCGCCGCGCGTACGCCGTACGAGGCGTACGAGGCGTACGGGGCGTACGCGGCCTGCGGGCTGAAGGCCGTACGAACTGAGGGCCGCCGCACCACCCGGTGCGGTGGCCCTTGGCGTTTCCCGCCGCCCGGCGGGCCCGGGCCGGGGACCATCGGGCCATGACCGTACGTCGTACGCTCCTGACCCTCGCCCTGTGCGGCGCCCTCCTGTCGTCCGGCACCGCCGCGGAGGCGTCCCGTCCGTCCGCCGGGCCGCAGCCGCCGCGCATGCACGCCTACGGCCCGCACCCGCGCCAGACGATCACGGTGTACGGCACCGGCGGCCCGGCCCTGGTGGTCCTGCACGGCGGGTCGTGGGCGCGGGACACCGACTGGAGCGGCTGGTCGCGGTGGTTCGCCGCGCGCGGCTTCACGGTGTACGAGACCGACTACCGGCTCTCCTCGGACGCCGTCTGGCCCGCGCAGCGCACGGATGTCCTGGCCGCGCTGCGCTGGGTCGCCCGCCACGCGGGCCCGCGCGCCGGGAAGCCGCTGCTGCTCGGCTCGTCGGCGGGCGGGCACCTCGCGGTGAGCGTCGGCGCGTACGGCGAGGGCCGGGCGTACGCGCGGGGCGTCGCCGCGCTGTCCCCCGTGGCCTCGCCGTACCGGGCCTGGCTCGACGGCACCCGGCCGGACGCCCCGCCCGAGCGGCGGGGGCTGGCCCGGGCGGCGGAGCGGCTCGCCGGGTGCGTGCCCGACCGCGCGGGGGCGCGGTGCCGGGAGCGGTGGGACGACATGACGGCCGCCTCGCACGCCTCCGGCGCGCGGGACGCTCCGCTGTACCTGGTGCACTCGGCGGGCGACTTCGTGCCGCCCGCGCACGCGGCCGAGCTGGCTGCTGCGCAGCGTCGTGCGGGGCTGGAGGACGTGACCGTGCGGACGGTGCCGGGGGATGCGCATGGTGGGCCGCTCCTGCGGGAGCGGGGGCTCGCCGAAGGCGTTCTGCGGTGGCTGCGGGCCCGCGCCCGCGGGTGAGGCCGCGGTGCCCTCCGCTTTCCTGCGCTTCCCTCCGCTTCCCTCCGCCGCCCTGTGCTTCTCTGCACTTTCCTGTGCTTTCCTGCGGTGGTGTCTTGGGCGCGGGTCGTCCTGGGCTGGGCGCGCAGTTCCCCGCGCCCCTTTCGGGGCGCTCACCCCGAGCGGAGTGACTGGTCGGGGCCGGTGGCGTTTCGTCCCTTTGGTGGTGTTGCCTGCCGACCGCCGTCCTGGGCTGGGCGCGCCGTTCCCCGCGCCCCTTTTGAGGCGCTCACCGCGGGCGTAGTGACTCGTCGGGGGCGTTGCGTTTTCCTTCGGGGCCCCGCGTTCCTTTCAGGGCGCCCCACCGGGTGAGCAGTGTGATGGTGCGGACGGTGGCTGCGGCTGCCACCAGGCACAGCAAGGTCCAGAACAGCGGTACGCCCCAGGGGCGGCCGACCTTCCAGGGGTGTTCGGCCAGGAGTTCGGTGCCGTGGCGGAGCGCGACCATGTGGTCGCCGTGGGCGCCCGCCGGCAGCTCCACCGGGAGGCTGATCCTGGCCTTGCCGCCGGGGGCGACCGTGCCGCGCCACTGCTGTTCCTCCCAGCGCGGGGCCCGCACGCCGTGGGCGGCGCCGATCCGGAAGACGGGGTCGACGACCGGCGTGGAGCCCCTGTTGCCCACGGTGAGCACGAGCCGCCGCGAGGGCGCGGCCCCGAACCACGTCAGGACGCCGTCCGCCCCGTCCAGCCGGGGCTCCCCGAGGACCGCGAGGCGGCCGCCGCGCGGCTTCGGCAGCGCCCGCACCGGATGCCCGGCGATCGTCAGTGGGGCGGTCGCGGTGGCCTTGGCGCCGGTCACGGTGGCGACGCGCACCACGCACGGGCAGGGCCGGGGCGGCTCGGTGACGGGCAGGTGCCGCCGGAAGGCGCCGTCGCCGTCGGTGGTGACGGCCCGGCCACGGGAGTGGGCGCAGGAGCCGGTTCCGCCGGGCACACCGCCCGCGGGCGCGGCCTGTCCGCACACGAGCAGCATGAGCAGCGCGCGGGGCCGCCACCCCGCGCCGGTGACGGTGACCGAGCCGCCGGTCCCGGCCTGGGCCCTGGAGAGGGTGACGGCGGGCCCGCGCGTGTCCGCGGCAGCCGTGCCCCGGGCGGTCACGGCGTACCCGAGGAGCGCCAGGACCACGGCGAGGGCGTACACGCCCGGCCGCCTCCGCCCCACCTTCACCGCTCACCCACCCTCACCGCTCGCCCCACCTGCACCGCTCGCCTCCCGTCCCCGTGACGGCCCGGCGGGACCCGCTCAGCCGCCCGCCCGGACGGGGAGCCGTGCCCGGCGGGGACCCGCTCAGCCTCCCGCCCGGTTCCGCCGCGTCAGCCACAGCACCCCGGCCGCGCCCACGAGCAGCACGGTGCCGCCGAGCGTGCCGAGCGCGAGGGTGGAGTCCGCGGGTCCGGTCCGCGGCAGCTCCTCGTCCCCGGACGGGGTGTCCCGCGCGCCGTCCGAGGCGTCCGAGCCGGAGCCCGCGCCGGGCGCGGAGCCCGCGTCGGAGCCGGAGCCGGAGCCCGCGTCGGAGCCGCCCGCCTTCCGGACGTCCAGGGTGAGCGACGGCTTCGGGTCGTTCGCGGGGGTGCACGTGGTCGTCGTACCGAGGGCCTTGATGGTGAGGACCCCGGCGGTGAAGGTGACCTTGCCGGACTTCTCGGGCGTGTACGTGCCCGTCAGGGTGCTGATCTTGATGGGGGTGTTGGCCGGGACGGGCTCGGCGTTGGGCGGCCCGGACACCGTGACGGTGCCCTTGTCCGCGCCGCCCAGCTCGATGACCGCGCTCGGCTTCATGGCGCCCTTGCCGAGTTCGACGGGGCTGGAGGAGACGCCCTTCTGGAAGGACATCGTGAGCTTGTGGCCGGCGCCGCTCCTGGTGCTCTTGATGTCGATCGGCGAGACGGCGCCCTTGTTCCCGATGGGCGTCCTGCACTGGTAGTCCACGTCCTGGACCTCGGCCCGCGCGGCGGGTGCGGTCAGCAGCAGGGCCGATCCGGCCAGAGCGGCGGTGACCACGAGCGCGGCGGGCTGTTTCTGGTACGACACCTCGTCTTCCCCTCATGCCGTGGTGCGGGCGGATCCGTGCCGCACGGCCGCTTTAGCTGACGGCACATCAGATCGGGCGCTCAAGGTACGCCGGGGACCTTGCCGAGGGAAGACACAGGGAGGAAGACGAAGACGGGGGACGACATGCGGACATGAGGACGCGCCGGATCCGTGGGGATCCGGCGCGTCCCGAGAGGCTCGGCAGCCGTGGTCGTCCGGGCGCGCGGCCCGGGGCAGGGGGCGCGTACCCCTAGCTCGGCGCCTCCAGCTCCGCCCACACCGACTTGCCCGTCGCGCCGGGGGCCCGGACGACGCCCCAGTCGAGGCAGAGCCGCTGCACGATGAACATGCCGTGCCCGCCGGGCCGCCCGGCGCGGTGCGGCGTGCGCGGCTCGGGCCGGCCGGCGCCGCGGTCGGAGACCTCGATGCGGAGCACCTTCCTGTCGGCGTCGCAGGAGAGCCCGAGCTCGTCGGGCCCCTCGGCGTGCAGGCAGGCGTTGGTGACCAGCTCGGAGACGACGAGCAGGACGTCCTCCGCGGCGGCCCGGCGGTCGGCGGTGGCCGCGGGCAGCCAGCCCCAGGCGTGCAGCGCCTCGCGGGTGAAGTCCCGCGCGAGCGGCACCACGCCACTGGCACCCTCCAGGCTGAGCCTGCGGACCTGACGGCCCGCGGGCCCGGGGGCCGGGTGCGCGGGAGCGTCCGCGACAGCGGCCTCCGGGTCCGGGCCACGGTCGCCCGGCGAGTAAGGCCGGGTGGCGCTCATCAGCACTTCACCTCACCGACAAGAGGACTCTGGACAAGTGACGGGCCGCGGCCCCCGGCGGCGGGTCGCTGGCCCACCCGGCCGCTCCCCGGCCGCTTGTCGTTTCTGACGTTTGTTGTGTCATACGAACCACCGGCCGCCGGACACCGGCCGCCGACGGATACTGGGTGACTTCTGCCCGGCCGATCCGTGCGGACACCCATGGATTCTGCAGATACCGTGTGGCGCCCATAACGCATTGGTCACAGAGTGACGGCTGACGCATAACGCTTCACTTCATACGTCCCACTGTTTCCCACGCGTCTCACGCTCCCCACGAAAACAGGTGGCGCTCAGTCGGCGAGCGCCGCTTCCAGCGTCTCGTGGACGGTGAAGACGGCGTCCGCCCCGGTGATCTCGAAGACCCGGGCGACCACCGGCTGCATACCGGCCAGATGCACCGCTCCACCCGCCGCCTCGGCCTTGAGCCGGGCGCCCAGGAGCACGTTCAACCCCGTGGAGTCGCAGAACTCCAGCCGTGAGCAATCCACCACGAGGCGTGAGAAGCCCTCGTCGACGCAGCCTTCCAGCGGCTCCCGCAGCAGATCGGCGGTGTGGTGATCGAGCTCACCCACCGGCGTCACGACGGCACCGCTGCCCTCTTTCCGGACTTCCACCAGAAGCCGGCCCCTGTGTGCACTGCCGACCGTCCCGCGGTCCATGCCGTCACTCTCTTCCGACCGTCGTGAGTTGTTCCCTGACGCGCGCCGTGGCGCACGATGACGCCCCTGAACATTACGCCTTCCGTACGCCTCGGGGTACCCGAACATCCCCCTGAATTCCGACATTTCGCCACGAAGCGCACTTGCGATGCCTCCGCGGAAGCGGGTAGGGGTAGAAGAGACACCACTCGACCCGGACGGCCATGGAGGCGCCGCACACCGCAGTGCACGTAGTGGCATCGGCAGCCATATGCCGAGAACGATGGAGGACACCATGTCACCCCGGCTCGACGAATCGCGAACTGACCAAGCGACGTCGACACCCCCGCCGAACCCCGCCCGACCCACGATCCCCGGCCCCGCCGCCGAAGCCCTGCCGCCGGTCCGCACGGACAAGGCGCTCGCCGGCGAGCGGCCCGAGTGCCTCTCCGGGCTCCCCGAGATCCCCCCGTACGACGAGGTGGGCGCGCTCGACGCGCGAGCCCTGTCCAAGACGCTCTTCGAGCGGCTCGAGTCCCTCGAAGAGGGCACGCACGCCCACGCGTACGTGCGCAACACCCTGGTCGAACTGAACCTGGCGCTCGTCAAGTTCGCCGCCTCCCGGTTCCGCTCCCGCAGCGAGCCGATGGAGGACATCATCCAGGTCGGCACCATCGGCCTCATCAAGGCCATTGACCGCTTCGAGCTCAGCCGCGGTGTGGAGTTCCCCACCTTCGCGATGCCGACGATCGTCGGCGAGATCAAGCGCTTCTTCCGCGACACGTCGTGGTCGGTCCGCGTCCCGCGGCGCCTGCAGGAGCTGCGGCTCGACCTCGCCAAGGCGGGTGACGAGCTCGCCCAGCAGCTCGACCGCGCGCCGACGGTGGCCGAGCTCGCCGAGCGCCTCGGCCTCACGCACGACGAGGTCGTCGAGGGCATGGCCGCGTCCAACGCCTACACCGCGAGTTCGCTGGACGCGCAGCCCGAGGAGGACGACTCCGAAGGCGCGCTCGCCGACCGCATCGGCTACGAGGACCACGGCCTCGAAGGCATCGAGTACGTCGAGTCCCTGAAGCCGCTCATCGCGGAACTGGCGCCGCGGGACCGCAAGATCCTCTCGCTGCGGTTCGTGGCGAACATGACGCAGTCGGAGATCGGCGAGGAGCTCGGCATCTCGCAGATGCACGTGTCGCGCCTGCTCTCCCGCACGCTGGTGCGCCTGCGCAAGGGCCTGACGGTCGAGGAGTAGCCGCGCCCGGCGCGGTGTCCCCGGACCCGCCCTTCCCTCACGCCCTGGGGCCCCGCCCCCTGGACCCCCGTGCCGCCGCCCGACGGCGCGCCGGGGCCCGGGGGGCGGGGCCCCGGCTCGCGTCAGGGTTCGGGTGCCCGCCGGTTCCCGTTCTAATCCACCGGCCGCGCCCTCATCACCAGCTTGTTCACCCCCCACAGGGCGATGCCGATCGCGAGCAGCACCCCGGCGCGGATGTAGACGTCGGCGGGCCGGTCGGCCAGCGGGCTGGCCAGGATCAGCGCGGTGATCGCGCCGAGGACGGGCAGCGCGGTCGGGGTCCGGAAGTGCCGGTGCTCCACACGGTCGCGGCGCAGTACGAGGACCGCGACGTTGACGACGGCGAACACGCACAGGAGCAGGAACGCCGTGGTGTCGCCGAGCCCCTCGATCTCGCCGGTGGAGACCAGGCCGATCGCCAGCAGGGACACGAAGACGATGCCCGTGACGGGCGTGCGGCGGCGGGCCAGGACGCGCCCCATGGCGCGCGGCAGGATGCGCTCGTTGGCCATCCCGTAGCAGAGGCGGGAGGCCATCATGATGTTGATCAGCGCCGAGTTGGTGACCGCGAACAGCGCGATGAGCGCGAAGAGCTTGTGCGGGAAGTCCACGCCGCCCGCCTTGACGACCTCGAGCAGCGGGCCGCTGGAGCCCTCCAGGGTCCCGTGGTCCACCAGCAGGGACGAGACCAGGGCGACCAGGACGTAGATGGTGCCGGTCACCGCCACGCCGATGAAGATCGCGCGGGGGAAGGTGCGGGTGGGGTCCTTGGTCTCCTCGGCCATGTTCACCGAGTCCTCGAAGCCGACGAAGGCGAAGAAGCCGAGCGCGGTGGCGCCCAGGATGCCCGTCATCAGCGCGTAGCCGGAGCCGTCCGACTCGAACTCGGTGAGCCGGCCGGGCTCCCCGTCGCCGGTCAGGACCGCCCAGGCGCCGATGGCGAGGATGATCATGAGTCCGGTCAGCTCGACGAGCGTCAGCACCACGTTCGTCTTCACCGACTCCGACACCCCGCGCAGGTTCAGCGCGGCGAGGGCGAGGATGAACGCGATCGCGATCAGCGTCGGCGGCAGCGCGTCGCCGGTCAGCTCGCTCAGGTAGTCGCCGCTGAAGGCGCGGGCGGCGGCGCTCGCCGACGACAGGCCCGAGCACATGACCATGAAGGCGACGATGAAGGTCAGGAACGGGACCTTGAACGCCTTCTGCGTGTAGAGGGCGGCGCCCGCCGCCTTCGGGTACTTGCCGACCAGCTCCACGTACGAGGCGGCCGTCAGGATCGCCACGACGAAGCCGATGAGGAAGGGCAGCCACAGCGCGCCGCCCACCTTCCCGGCGACCTTGCCGGTGGTGGCGTAGATGCCGGTGCCGAGGATGTCGCCGATCACGAAGAGGATCAGCAGTTTCGGGCCGAGGACCCGGCGCAGGCCGGGCTCTTCGGCGGGCGGGTGCGCGGTGGCGCTGCTCGTTCCTGAGGTCGTCACAGGAGCCTCCCCCGAACATGGCGTGGACCGTGAGAAGGAGCTCTTGCCCCTGACGGGCCGTCGGAATGCGGGAGTTGAGGAAACTCAGAGGTCATCGGGGGTCTCTCCGGCGTCGGGGACGGGGCGCGGACGAGGGTGCGGACGAGGGCGGGGGCGGTGGCTGGGGCGGTGGCGGGTGCGACGGCGGGACGGGGGCCGCGACCGGCGGCGCCCGCCGGTATCCGTCGGCACCCGTCGACGACCGTCGTCGTCCGCCGACGTCCTCCGGCACCCGTCGGCCGCTCGTGCGCGCTACAGCCCGCGCAGCGCGTCCGGCGCCTCGCCGCCCGCCTCCGCGACGATCTCCCGCGTGGTCTGCTGCGCGCGCACGCGCGAGAAGCGGACCGTGCCGTCGGCGCCCACCGCGTACCCGTGCACGGCGGGCCGGGGCAGGCTGTTGTACGAGTAGTGGTGCGCGAAGTAGTACGCGCCGGTGTCGAGCGCCGCCACCAGGTCGCCCGCGGCGAGCGGCGGCAGCGGCCGGTCGGTGGCGAGCAGGTCGCCCGCGAAGCAGGCGGGACCGGCGACGTCCTGGCCGGTGGCGGGCCCCTGCCTGGGGCGGCCCGCGGCGTCGTAGGCGACGATCCTGAGCGGCCAGGACTCGGGCGCGTACACCGTGCGGGTGGCCGACTGGACGCCCGCGTGGGTCACCGCGACGGCCCGCCCGCCCGCCTGCTTCACGTACTCGACGCGGGCCAGCAGCACGCCGTGCTTGGCGAGCAGCGAGCGGCCGAACTCGGTGACGAGGCCGTAGCGCCCGTCGAGCAGGCCGGGTACGCGCTCCTTGAGCAGGCGGGCGTACTCCGCGTGCGTGGGCCGCTCGTCGTCGGAGCCGAAGTTGACGGGCAGCCCGCCGCCGATGTCGACGGTGTCGACCTGGCGGCGCCCGGCGCGGGCGTTGATCTCCTCGGCGAGTTCGTACGTGGCCTCCACGCCCTGGACGAGCAGGTCCAGGGGCATGCCCTGGGAGCCGGAGTGGGCGTGCAGCCGGGTCAGCCACGGCCGGTCGAGGAAGGCCTGGACGAGCCGGTCGCGGGCGCCCTCGTCCCGCAGCGGCACGCCGAACTTGGAGGTGGCGGTGGCCGTGGAGAGCGCGCCGATGGAGCCGCCGCCGACCTGCGGGTTCACGCGGACGCCGAGCGGCGAGGCGGTGGGCGCCGAGCGGACCAGGGCGTCGATGCGGGCCAGCTCCTGCGGGTTGTCGGCGTTGACGGCGATGCCGAGGGCGAGGGCCTCGCGCAGCTCGGCGGGGGTCTTGGCGGGCGAGTCGAGGACGGTGCGCGCGGGCGGCACCCCGGCGGCGCGGGCCAGGGCCAGCTCGCCGGGGCTGGCCACCTCGGCGCCGATCCCGGCCTCGTGCAGCAGCCGCAGCACGGGCATCAGGGGCGTGGCCTTCACGGCGAAGGCGTGCAGGACGGGGGTGCCGGGCGGGGTGACGGCCGCGAAGGCCGCGGCGAGGGCGGCCGCGGAGGCGCGGATGCCGGTGACGTCGAGGAGGCCGGCCACGGGGGCGTCGGGGCCGAGGACGCCCTGGTCGACGGCGGCGCGGACGGCGAGGTCGCGCCGTGCGCGGGCGGAGCCGCCGGGGAGCGGGGCGCCGTCGGCGGGGGCGGGGACGCCCTGGCCCGGGCCGGCCGTACCGGCCGTGTCGTGATCGAGGCTCATGTGCTCCAGGCAATCACCCGGGCGCCGCGGGCGCTGGCCGTACGCCGCTATTGACTAGTCCTATTCACGTCACCAGGATGTGAATAACAAGGTCACAGCAGGAGGAGGCACCGCCATGTCAGGACCGAGGCCCGTACGAGCGCCGCGCGGCACCGAACTGAGCGCCCTGGGCTGGCAGCAGGAGGCCGCGCTGCGCATGCTCCAGAACAACCTCGACCCCGAGGTCGCGGAGCACCCCGACAAGCTCGTCGTCTACGGCGGCACGGGCAGGGCGGCCCGCGACTGGCGGTCCTTCGACGCGATGGTGCGCACCCTGAAGACCCTCAAGCAGGACGAGACGATGCTCGTCCAGTCCGGCCGCCCCGTCGGCGTCATGCAGACCCACGAGTGGGCGCCGCGCGTGCTCATCGCCAACTCCAACCTGGTCGGCGACTGGGCGAACTGGGAGGAGTTCCGCCGCCTGGAGGCCCTCGGCCTGACCATGTACGGCCAGATGACGGCCGGTTCGTGGATCTACATCGGCACCCAGGGCATCCTCCAGGGCACGTACGAGACGTTCGCGGCGGTCGCGGCGAAGAAGTTCGGCGGCACCCTCGCCGGGACCATCACGCTGACCGCCGGCCTCGGCGGCATGGGCGGCGCCCAGCCGCTCGCCGTCACCATGAACGACGGCGTGGCGATCTGTGTCGACTGCGACCCGCGCGCCATCGAGCGCCGCATCGAGCACAAGTACCTGGACGTGCGGGCCGACTCCCTGGAGCACGCGCTCCAGCTCGCCACCGAGGCCCGCGACGCCCGCCGCCCGCTGTCGATCGGCCTGCTCGGCAACGCCGCGGAGCTGCTGCCGCGGATGCTCGCCGAGGGCGCGCCGATCGACATCGTCACGGACCAGACGTCCGCCCACGACCCGCTGTCGTACCTGCCGCTCGGCGTGGACTTCGACGACATGGCGGCGTACGCGGCCAAGGACCCGGCGGGCTTCACCACGCGGGCCCGTGAGTCCATGGCCCGGCACGTCGAGGCCATGGTCGGCTTCATGGACGCGGGCGCCGAGGTCTTCGACTACGGCAACTCCATCCGCGGCGAGGCCCAACTGGCGGGCTACGAGCGCGCGTTCGCCTTCCCCGGCTTCGTGCCCGCGTACATCAGGCCGCTGTTCTGCGAGGGCAAGGGCCCGTTCCGGTGGGCGGCGCTCTCGGGTGAGGCCTCGGACATCGCCAAGACGGACAAGGCGATCCTGGACCTCTTCCCGGAGAACGAGTCGCTGCACCGCTGGATCAAGATGGCGGGCGAGCGCGTCCACTTCCAGGGCCTGCCCGCCCGGATCTGCTGGCTCGGCTACGGCGAGCGCGACAAGGCGGGCGAGCGCTTCAACGACATGGTGGCCTCCGGCGAGCTCCAGGCCCCCCTCGCCATCGGCCGCGACCACCTCGACTGCGGCTCCGTCGCCTCCCCGTACCGCGAGACCGAGGGCATGCGCGACGGCTCCGACGCCATCGCCGACTGGCCGCTGCTCAACGCCATGGTGAACGTGGCCTCGGGCGCGAGCTGGGTGTCGATCCACCACGGCGGCGGCGTCGGCATGGGCCGCTCGATCCACGCGGGCCAGGTCACGGTCGCCGACGGCACGGCGCTCGGCGCCGAGAAGATCCGCCGCGTCCTGACGAACGACCCGGGCATGGGCGTGATCCGGCACGTGGACGCGGGCTACGAGGGCGCGGAGGCGGTCGCGTCGGAGCGCGGCGTGCGGGTGCCGATGCGGGAGGGCGAGTGACAGCGGACCGGCCCTCGGCCCCGTCCTCCGGCGCCAAAGGGGCTGACTCCCCGGCCGGGGCGGCCTTGGGGAACCCCCCGTCCTTCCAGGAGATGTGGCGCGAGCTGCACCCCGTCGGGCGCGACCGCGGCACCGGCGGCTACCGCCGCTCGGCCTGGACCGGCGCGGACGCCGACTGCCGCACCTGGTTCCAGGAGCAGGCCGCGCGCCGCGGCCTGGCGTACGAGACGGACCGCAACGGCAACCAGTGGGCCTGGCTCGGCGACCCCGCCGCGGGCGACGCCGTCGTCACCGGCTCGCACCTGGACTCCGTCCCGGACGGCGGCGCCTTCGACGGCCCCCTCGGCGTGGTGTCCGCCTTCGCCGCGCTGGACGAACTCCGGGCCCGTGGCGCGGTGTTCACCCGGCCGCTCGCCGTCACGAACTTCGGCGACGAGGAGGGCGCCCGCTTCGGCCTGGCCTGCGTCGGCTCCCGGCTCACGGCCGGGCAGCTCACCAAGGAGCAGGCGTACGAGCTGCGCGACGGTGACGGCGTACGGCTGCCGGAGGCGATGGAGGCCGCCGGGTACGACCCCGAGGCCATCGGCGCGGACCCCGGGCGCCTCGCCCGGATCGGCGCGTTCGTGGAGCTGCACGTCGAGCAGGGCCGCGCCCTCGACCTGTCCGGCGACCCGGTGGGCATCGCCAGTACCATCTGGCCGCACGGCCGCTGGCGCTTCGACTTCCGCGGCGAGGCCAACCACGCGGGCACCACCCGGCTCGCCGACCGCCGCGACCCGATGCTGAGCTACGCCGAGACGGTCCTCGCGGCCCGCCGGGAGGCGGAGCTCGCGGGCGCGGTGGCCACGTTCGGCAAGATCTCCGTCGAGCCGAACGGCGTCAACGCCATCCCGTCCCTGGTGCGCGGCTGGCTGGACTCGCGCGCCGCCGACCAGGACACCCTCGACACGGTCGTGACGGCCGTGGAGAAGGCGGCCCGCGAGTACGCCGACCGGCACGGCGTCGACCTCACCGTCGTCCGCGAGTCCTTCACCCCGGTCGTGGAGTTCGCGCACGCGCTGCGCGACGAGCTCGGGGCGATCCTGCGCGAGCGCACCGGCCGCGACGTCCCCGTGCTCGGCACCGGCGCGGGACACGACGCGGGCATCCTCTCCGCGTCCGTCCCGACTGCCATGCTGTTCGTCCGCAACCCCACGGGCGTCTCGCACTCCCCCGCCGAGCACGCGGTGGAGGACGACTGCGCGGCCGGGGTGCGGGCACTCGCCGACGTACTGGAGGGCCTGGCGTGCCGGTGACGCACACGTACTGGGCGGAGCACGCCTGGCTGGAGCCCGTGGTGGAGCCGGGCGTGGCGCTCGACGTGGGCGCGGACGGCAGGATCGCGGCCGTCCGCACGGGCGTGGCGGCCCCGCCGCCGGGCGCGACGGTGCTGCGCGGCCTGACGCTGCCCGGCCTCGCCAACGCCCACTCCCACGCCTTCCACCGCGCGCTGCGCTCGACCGCGCAGGTCGGCAGCGGCACGTTCTGGACGTGGCGGGAGGTCATGTACTCCGTGGCCGACCGGCTCACGCCGGAGACGTACCACGCGCTCGCGCGGGCGGTGTACGCCGAGATGGCCCTTGCGGGCGTCACCGCCGTCGGCGAGTTCCACTACCTGCACCACGCGCCGGGCGGCGCCCGCTACGCCGACCCCAACGCCATGGGCGAGGCCCTGATCGCGGCCGCCGCCGACGCGGGCATCCGCATCACGCTGCTCGACACGGCGTACGTGGCCTCCGGCCTCGGCGACGCCGGCGCGGGCGCGCCGCCCGACCACCACCAGCTCCGCTTCTCCGACGGCACGGCCCAGGCCTGGGCCGAGCGGGCGTCGCTCCTGAAGGACCGCGAGCACGCCCGGATCGGCGCGGCCGTCCACTCCGTACGGGCCGTGCCCGCGCGGCAGCTCGGCGCCGTCGCGGAGTGGGCCGCCGCGCGCCGGGCCCCGCTCCACGTGCACCTGTCCGAGCAGCGGGCCGAGAACGAGGCGTGCCTGGCCGTCCACGGCTGCACGCCCACGCGGCTGCTCGCCGACCACGGCGTACTCGGGGAGCGCACCACCGGCGTCCACAACACCCACCTCACCGACGAGGACATCGCGCTGATCGGCGGGTCCGGCACCGGCACCTGCATGTGCCCCACCACCGAGCGGGACCTCGCCGACGGCATCGGCCCCGCGCCCGCCCTGAAGCGGGCGGGCAGCCCGCTGTCCCTCGGCAGCGACAGCCACGCCGTCATCGACCTCTTCGAGGAGGCGCGGGCGATGGAGCTGAACGAGCGTCTTCGCTCGCACACGCGCGGCCACTTCACGGCCGCGGCGCTGCTGCGGGCGGCGTCGGCCGACGGGCACGCGGCGCTCGGCTGGGCCGACGCCGGGGCCCTCGCGCCCGGGGCGCTCGCCGACTTCGCGACGGTCGCGCTGGACTCCGTGCGGACCGCGGGGGCCGCGCCGCGGCTCGGGGCGGAGGTGGCGGTGTTCGCGGCGAGCGCGGTGGACGTGCGGCACACCGTGGTCGGCGGCCGCCACGTCGTCCGCGACGGCGCCCACACCCTCCTCCCCGACGTCCCGTCGGCCCTGACCCGGGCGGTGACAGCGCTGCACTAGGCCTCGCGGGGGGCGCCTCAGACCCGCCCCTTTCCCGTAACCAGGGGCTCCGCCCCCTGGACCCCCGAATCGCGCTGACGCGCTCGTCCTCAAACGCCGGACGGGCTGAAAGATCTCCAGCGGAGCCTTCCAGCGCGGACACGGCTGAAGATCTCAGCCGCGCTCGGCGGAAAATTCCAGCCCGTCCGGCGTTTGAGGACGAGGCGCGGAGCGCCGAAAAGCGGGGTCCAGGGGCGGCAGCCCCTGGTTAC
>NZ_JASCXL010000012.1:0-107197 GCF_030010595.1 Streptomyces sp. CC224B
CCGCCGCTCCCCGCGGGGGGGGGGGCGGGGGCGCGCCCCCCCCCCCCCCCCCCCCCGTGGGGGGGGGGGGGGGGGGGCCCCCCCCCCCCGTTTCGGGAAGGGGTGGGCCTGGGGCGCCCCCGCGAGGCCACGCGCCTGCTCAGGCCCGCCCCACCCGCACCCCCACCACCGCAGCCCCCACAGCCACCCCCACGCACACCCCCACGCACACCCCCATGACATCCCACGGCACCACAAGCACCTCCGGCCCCACCGGCACCGAGAGCCGCGCGAGCGCCGCCGCCAGGCCCCCGAGCCCGACCCCCGTCACCGCGAGCCCCAGGACCGTGCCCACCGCCACCGCCAGCAGCGCCTCCCCGGCCGCGACGAGCCGTAGCTGCGCGGGGGTGGCCCCTACGAGGCGCAGGGAGCGCAGCTCGGGGGCGCGTACCGGCGCGGTCATCAGGAGCGTGGCGGCCAGGGAGATCACCGCGTACGCGAGGCAGATCGCGAGCAGCATCAGCAGCCCGAGGCGGGTCTGCTCCTTCATGCCGGGGTGCGTGGCGGCGAGCCAGTCCGCGACCGGCCGGACCTCGCCGCCGCTCGCGCGCAGCGCCCGCGCCACGGCGGCTCGCTCGGCGCCGGGGCGCAGCCGTACGTCGAGCCGGTCCACGGGGGCGGCCGCGTTGCGCGCGGTCACGTACGCGCCGTTGCCGCCGGTGCCGCGCGCGAGGACCGCCGCGATCCGCAGCCGGGCCCGGCGCCCGTCGCCGAGCCACACGGTCACGCGCTCGCCGACGCGGTGCCGCTGCCACTCCTCGTTGACGACGATCGAACAGTCGTCGAGGCCGCGGACGTCGCCCGCGACCACCGGGAGCCGGGTCACCGCGGCGAACGCCGCCGGGTCGGCGACCGCCCGCGCCTCGGAGCGGACCAGCGCGGCGCCGTCGTCCTCGCGGACGAAGACGGCCGTGGCGGCGGAGGCGGACACGGTCGCGCCCGGCACCGGGCCGACGGGGCGCAGCGCGTCCCCGGTGACGACGAGGTCGGCGGCGGTCTGCCGCCGCGCCTCGGCCGCCCCGGCCGCCCCGACCGTCGCGGCCGAGCCGAACAGGCAGCCCGCGAGCGCCACGGTGACCAGGACGGGCGCGGCCACGGCGGCCGTACGGCGCACCCCGGCGCCGCAGTTGGCGCGCGCCACCCGGGCGAGGGCGACCGCCGGGCGGGTCCGCCCCGGCCGCAGCGCCGCGGGCCGGCGGAAGAGCGCCACGACGCGGCGTACGAGGAGCGGCGCGAGGGCGGCGACGGCCGTCGCGAGGATCATCGGCTGCGTGGTGTACGTCTTGCGCTTGAGCAGGTCCGCGGGGTCCGACCACAGCGTCCACGCGAGCAGCCCGAGCGCCCCGGCGAGCAGCGCGGCCCCCGCGGCGCGGCGGCCCCGCGGCATGACGCCGGTGTCGAGCGAGGCCTCCCGCAGCGCCTCCACGGGGCTCACGCGCCCCGCCCGCCACGCCGCGCTCCAGGCCCCGGCGAGGGCGACGAGCAGCCCCGTCCAGAAGGCGAGCTGGTACGGCCACCAGGTCCACTGCAGCCCCTCGGCCACCCGGAACCAGGGCGGCGCCACCTCCGCCGCGACCAGCGCCCGCGCGCAGCGGGGCGCCGCCCACGCCCCGAGCGCACACCCCGCCGCCGACGCCGCCGCGCCCACCGCCAGCGCCTCCCCGAGCAGCCAGCGCCGCACCTGGCCCCGGCTCGCCCCGGCCGCCCGCAGCAGCCCCAGCTCCCGGCGGCGCAGCGCCACGACGAACGCGAAGGCGGACGCGGTGACGAACGCCGACACGAAGACGGCGACCCCGCCCGCCGTGCCGAGGAACGCGGTGACGGCCACCAGCGCCCGCCCGTCCTCCTCGGCCCCGGGGTCGGCGCGGCGCCGGTCGGCGCCGGTGAGCACCCGGGCGCCGGTGCCGGACGCGGCGACCGCCGCCCGCACCGCGCGCTCCGGCGCGTCCACGCCGACGGCGTCCAGCGGCCCCCGGACGAGTACGGTCCCGAGGTCCCGCAGGTCGTCGAGGAGCGCGCTGTCCACAGGGTGTGGATGAGCGAGCCGCTTCGTGACGCGGTCGGCCTCGGGCCCGCGCCGCACCGGCACGGTGAGCGTGTCCCGCCCCGCCACGACGACGGCCGAGTCCGCGAACCGCTGCGGGGCCCGGTCCGCCCCGCCCGCGCCGGCCGCGAGCCCCACGGCCGCCGCGGCGGTGAGCGCCACCCCGAGGGCGACGGCGACGAAGGCCCCGAGGAACCCGGCCCAGCGAGAGCGCAGCGAAGCGAGAATCATGCTCCCAGCGAACCGTCCGCCGCCGCCCGCCTCACGCCCCCTGGCGGGCGGATCGACGGTAGGGCCAGACCTACCCTTAGGGGTATGGACTCGGTGATCGACAAGGCGTTCGCGACGGCGCTGTACGAGGGCGCGGCGGCTGCCGGTGAAGGTTCCGAGGACAGCCCGAACGGGGCGTCCCGTAAGGGTGGCAAGGGCGGCAAGGGCAACCGGGGCGACAAGGGCAACCGGGGCCGGGAGGGGCGCGAGGGCGGCCGCGACGGGCGCGCGGGCCGTAGTGGGCGCGCGGGCCGGGGCGGGCGCGGGGGGCGCGCCGCCCACGCCCCCGACCACGCCCTGGACACCGCGGCCTCGCTGATCGCCGCCGAACCCGCCGTCGACGCCGAAGTCGCGCGCCGTGGCGAGGAGTTCCTCCGCCGCGCCTGGGAGCGCGGCTGGCTCCCCGCCGACGTGCTGCGCCTCGTGCGGCGCGACCTCGGCGACGAGCACGTCCGCCTCGCCGCCGAGCTGATCCGCGCCGAGACCCGCCGCTACGGACCCGGCGACCTGCCCGCCCGCTGGCCCGCCCAGCTCGCCGCCCTCGACGCGTACGAGCCCTGGCGGGCCCCGGACCGCTTCTCGCGGGCCACCGCCCTGCTCACCCTCTACCGCTTCCTGCTGCGGCTGCCCGCGATCGAGCCGGTGGGACCGCCGCCGGGCAGCGCGCGCACCCGGCTCACCGCGGCGCCCGCGCACGGCGAGCCGCGCGCCCTCACCCGCGTCCGCGCCCTGCTCGCCAAGGCCGAGGCGACCGCGTACCCGCCGGAGGCGGAGGCGCTGACCGCGAAGGCGCAGGAGCTGATGGCCCGCTACAGCGTCGACGAGGCGCTGCTCGCCGCGCGCACCCACGCGGCGGACGCGCCCGGCGCCTGCCGCGTCGGCGTCGACGCCCCGTACGAGACGGCCAAGGCGATCCTCCTCGACGCCGTGGCCACGGCGAACCGCTGCCGCGCCGTGTGGAACGAGCCCTTCGCCTTCTCCACCCTCGTCGGCTTCGAACCCGACCTGGAGGTGGCCGAGTTGCTGTACACCTCCCTGCTCGTCCAGGGCGCCGCCGCCCTGACCACGGCCGAGGCGGAGCAGCGCGCGGGCGGGCGCAGGCGTACGAAGACGTTCCGGCAGGCCTTCTGGATGGCGTACGCCGACCGCGTCGGGGCCCGCCTGGAGGCGGCGGCCGCGCCCGTCACGCACGAGGCCGGCCACGGCGCGCTGCTCCCGGTGCTCGCCGCGCGGGACGTCGCCGTCACCGACCACGCGGAGCGCATGTTCCCCGAGACCACCACGACCCGCGTGCGCGGCGCCCACGACGGCGCGGGCTGGGCCGAGGGCGCGGCGGCCGCGTCGGGCGCTAACCTTCACGCTCGTGTGAGGCTTCCGCACACCCGCCCGGACCGGAGGGAGTGACATGCGCATCGGAGAGCTGTCGGAACGCACCGGTACGTCCCGCAGACTGCTGCGCTACTACGAGGAACAGGGCCTGATCGTCGCCGACCGGGCCCCGAACGGCTACCGCGACTACGACGAGTCCAACGTCGACCGCGTCCTGCAGATCCGCGGCCTCCTGGACGCCGGGCTCCCCACCCGCCTCATCAAGCAGATCCTGCCCTGCCTGAACAAGCCCCGCGCCATCCACTTCGAGGACGCCACCCCGGAGATGCTCGCCACCCTGGAGCGCGAACGGGACCGCATGACCCGACGCGTCGAATGCCTGACCCGCAACCGCGACGCGATAGCGGAGTACCTGAACGAAGTCCGCGCGACCCGCGCACGACAACCGGCGTAACCCCCGGCCGCGCGCCCCGCCCCCCGGCCGCGCGCCCCGCCCCCGCCCGCGGCGCCACCGAGGAGGCATAGGGGGCGAAACCCCGCAAACCCGTACCATCACGGAGTGACCTGGTGGCGAGCCCTGCGACAGACGACCCGCACGGGTCTGACCGTGGAGCGCCGCCGCCTCGAACCCCTGGTGGCCCTGCGCGGCGCGGCCGGCCTGGCCGTGGTGATCACCGCGGCCCTCGCCCTCTTCGGCCCCGCCGTCGCCGCCGGCTCCGCGTTCGGCGCGTACCAGGCGGCCATCGCCACGTTCCAGCGGAGCTGGCGCCCCCGCCCGGAGCTGGCCGTCGCCTCCGGCACCAGCCTCGCCGTGTCGACCTTTCTCGGCTACGTGAGCGGCGCCCACGAGCCCCTGTTCCTCGCGCTGCTCGCCGTGTGGACCTTCCTCGCGGGCCTGAGCTGGGCGGCGGGCCCCACGATCGGCCTCATCGCCACGTCCAACGTCGCCATCATGCTGGTCACGATCACGCTCCCCACCTCGCTCGCGGAGGCCGCGGGCCACGCCGCGATGATGGTCGTGGGCGGCCTGGTCCAGGCGGCCCTGGTGATCCTGTTCCCGGTGCGCCGCTGGGGCCCGCACCGGGACGCCCTCGCCGATGCGCTGGCCGCCGAGGCCGACTACGCCCGCCGCCTGCGCCACGACCCGGTCGCGCCCTTCGACCCGGCCCCGCTGATGGCGGCCCGCGACGCCGCGACCATCACGCCCCGCCAGGCACGCAGCCGCCCGGCCGCCCTGCACGGCACCCGCGGCCTCGCCGAACGCGTCCGCCCGGTCCTCGCCTCGCTCGCGGACCCGGCGATGGGCGTCCCCGCCGAGGGCCCGGAGCGCGACCGCGTCCGGGAGCTCCTGGCCGCGGCGGCCGACGTCCTCGACGCCGCGGCCCGGGCCATCCGCCACGGCACCCCCGTCCCGCGCCTGCCCGCGGCGGCCGCCACCTTCGGCGCGCCCGACGCGGAGGACCTGCTCACGGGCCCGCCCCACCGGGCGGCGACGCGCCTCGGGGCTCTCCTGCGGGACGTCGTGGAGGTCGCGGGCGTCCCCGCCCCGGGCAAGCGTCCCGCGGGGCGGGCGCCCCACGAGGCAGCCACCCCGGACCCGTCCACGACCTCCCGAGAGGCAGCGAGCCCGGACCCGTCCGCGACCTCCCGAGAGGCAGCCACCCCGGACCCGTCCGCGACCCCCCGCGAGGCCCCCGCCCACCTGGTCCGCCCAGGCCTCCTGGCCCTGGTCCCCGCCGCCTGCAAGGCCATGCGCACCGAACTGCGCAAGCGGAACTCCGCCGTCACCCGCCACGCCGTCCGCGTCACCGCGGTCACCGTCACCGGCTACCTCCTGGCCACGCGCCTGCCCCTCGGGCACGCCTACTGGGCGCCCATGGCCGCGGTCATGGTGATGCGCCCCGACTTCTCCCAGACCTACTCCCGCGCGGTGGCCCGCTTCGCCGGCACCCTGGTCGGCGTGGCCCTGGCGACCGGCCTGGTCCAGCTCGTCCACCCCGGCACGCACCTGTCCGCGGCCCTCGCCGTCATCTGCGCCGGGCTGATGTACCTGCTGATGCGCACCGGCCAGGTCGCCGCCCAGGCCTGTGTCGCCGCGTACGTCGTGTTCCTGCTCGGGATGGGCGGCGAGGAGTGGACGCAGACGGTGCCGGAGCGCGCCGTCCTGACCCTGCTCGGCGGCGCCCTCGCGATGCTCGCGTACGCCCTCTACCCGGCCTGGGAGACCCCGCGGCTGCGCACCCGGCTCGCGGACTGGCTGGCCGCGGACGGCCGGTACGCCGCCGCCGTCGTCCGCCACTACGCCGAACCCGCGGGCAAGGCCTGCCCCGACGTGCGCGAGGCCCTGCTCGCCGCCCGCGACGCGCGGATCGCCTGGCAGGAGGCCGCGGCGCGGGCCCGGCGCGAACCGGTGCGTCACCGCGGCCTGTCCCACGCGGCCGCGCAGGACGCCGAGCGCGCCCTGGTGCAGATCGGCCGCGTCGCCATGCTGATGGAGGCCCACCTGCCCGAGCGCGGGGCGCCCCCGGTCCCGGCCGCCGCCCGCTTCGCGGACGCACTGGGCACCGCCACCGACCGGGCTGCGAAGGCCGTGCGCGAACGCCGCGTACCCACCTGGGAACCGGTCCGCGAGGCGCTGGCGGACTGGGACGGCGAGGGCGCCCCGGACCGCGTCGTCCGCCGCGGCGCGGGCCTCCTCCTGGACGCGCTCGGTGAACTCTCCGACGCCCTGGACGTGACGCCCCCGCCGATGCTGGTGGACGGCACCGACAGCGGCAGGCCGCGGCCCCCCGGGGGGTCCGCGGCCCGCTGACGGCGTCCGCCGGGTGCGTCAGCCCCGCGGCAGGTCCGCCGTCGGCAGCCCCTTGGGCAGCCGGCCGCCCTCGGCCTTGGTGAACTCGTCCGTGCCGAAGCCCTCCCAGGCGACCTTCAGCTTCGTGCCGTCCACGGACTCGACGCGGCCCTCGGAGCGGTCCGTGGAGCCGTCGCTGCACTTCAGCTTGATCATCCGCAGGCCCGCCTCCTCCTCGGCGGTGCCGCTGCACACCTGCCCGGCGGAGGCCAGCGAGGCGTTCCCGCCCCTGATGACGAGGGCGACCGGCTTGCCCTTGGACTGGGTCATCCAACTGCCCTCCAGGCTGCCGCCCTTGGCGCCCGACTCCCCGGAGCCGGGCCCCTTGGACGCGCTGTCCGAGGCCGCGCCCTTGTCGTTGCCGCCCTCGTCACCCTTGTCGCCGTCGTCGCTGCTGCAACCGGTCAGCACGAGCGCGGCGGCGAGCCCCGCCACCGTCGCACCGATCGTCGTCATGCGGACGTGCCTGCGCACGAAGTCCCCCTAGTCAGAGCTGTTGAACGAGCATCGTCCCCGGCCACCGGCCCGGAATCGCGCGCCAAGCTACCAGGACGACTTCCGTACGCCGGGCAGGAATCCGGCGTGCGCCTGCTCGCGCAGCCGCACCCGGGAGAGCCCGAACGTCCGCAGATAGCCGCGCGGCCGCCCGTCCACGCTGTCGCGATTGCGTACGCGGGTGGCGCTGGCGTCACGCGGCTGGCGCGCCAACTCCCGCCGGGCCGCGATGCGTTCGGCCTCCGGCGTGGAGGGGCGGCGGATGATCTCCTTCAGCTCGGCCCGCCGCGCGGCGTACCGGGCGACCGTCGCGCGCCGCTGCTCGTTCTTCGCGATCTTGCTCTTCTTGGCCATCAGACCTTCACCCCGCGCGCACGAATCCGGGCCACGGCGGCCTCGACGCCGATCACGTCGACGGTCTTGATGCCCTTCGCGCTCAGCCGCAGGCGCACGTACCGGCCCTCGCTCGGCAGCCAGTAGCGCTTGCTCTGGACGTTGGGGTCGAAACGGCGCGACGAGCGCCGGTGGGAGTGGGAAATGGTCTTGCCGAAGCCCGGCTTCGCGCCGGTGAGCTGGCAGTGGGCGGACACGGTGACGCACCTCTCGGTCGGAATCGCTCCCGTCCATTTGGAAACGGGATTCATTTTCATATACTAGCCGTCATGGCTCGCAACGAACTCCGCCCGGTCATCAAGCTCCGGTCCACCGCCGGCACGGGCTACACCTACGTCACCCGCAAGAACCGCAGGAACGACCCCGACCGCCTCACCCTGCGCAAGTACGACCCGGTCGCCGGCCGCCACGTCGACTTCCGAGAGGAGCGCTGATCCCGATGCGACCCGGCATCCACCCGCCCTACGGCCCCGTCGTCTTCCGCGACAAGGCCGCGGGCTTCGCCTTCCTCACGCGCTCGACGGCCACCAGCGACAAGACGATCGACTGGGAGGACGGCCGCACGTACCCCGTCATCGACGTCGAGGTCTCCTCCGCGAGCCACCCCTTCTACACGGGCCAGCAGCGCGTCCTCGACACGGCGGGCCGCGTGGAGCGCTTCGAGCGCCGCTACGGCTCCCGCTCCCCCGAGGGCGGGGCCCGCTGATGGGCACCCCCCTCGACGTGGTCGTCGTGGCCGGGCTGCACGCCGAGGCCCGCGCGGCGGCCGTGGCCCGGCTGCTGGCCACCGTCCCCGGCAGCGTCGCCCTGCACCACGACCTCTCGGCCGCGCCCGGCGGCGGCGTCACCCGGACCGTGCGCGACGCGAACGGGCCGCTGTCCAGCGGCGAGGCCCCCCTCGTCAACGACTGCGCCTGCTGCGCCCTGCGCGAGGACCTCGTACCGGAGCTGGAGCGCCTCGCCGCCGGCGGCCTCACCCGGCTCGCGGTCGTCGAGCTGTGGGACTCCGTCGAGCCCCAGGCCATGGCCGAGGTCATCGCCGGGCACGGCTCGCGCGCGCTGCGCCTGAGCGGTGTGCTCACGGCCGTCGACCCGAGCCTGCTGCTGCCCTACCTCGCCAACGGCGACGACCTGGCGGAGGCGGGGCTCGCCGCGGCCGCCGCCGACCGGCGCACCGTCGCCGACACCTGGGCGCGGCAGCTCGAGTACCCGCCGGTGCTCGCGGTCCTCGACACCGGGACCGCCGCGCCCGTGGACGACGCCGACCGCGCGCTGCTCGCCCAGCTCCACCCGACGGCCCGCCAGGTCCCGATCGGCCACGGTGACCTGGCGGGCGCCGCACGCGCCGGCTTCGACGTGGAGGCGGCCGCCGCGGCGCAGCACCCGGCGTGCGCGCTGCTGCCCGCCGAGGCCGACGACAGCGGCGTCACCACGCTGGTCTGGCGCCGCGAGCGGCCCTTCCACCCGGAGCGGCTGTACGCGGCCCTGGAGGACCTGACCTGCGCCGCCGCGCGCAGCCGGGGCCGCTTCTGGCTCGCCGACCACCCCGACACGCTGCTCGCCTGGGACGCGGCGGGCGGCGCCCTGTGCGTGGAGAGCGCCGGGCCGTGGCTCGCGTCCCTGCCGGACGCCGCCTGGGAGCTGGTGCCGCCGGTGCGCCGCGCTGCCGCCGCGCTCGACTGGCACCCGGAGCACGGCGACCGCTGCCAGCACCTCGTGTTCACCTCGCCCGGCCTCGACCGCGACGCGCTCGTGCGTGTCCTGGAGTCCTGCCTCCTCACGGACGAGGAGTACGCCGCCGGGCGCGACGCCTGGAAGAACCTGCCGCCCGCCTTCGACTCCCTCCTGGAGGTCTGACCCGTGTCCCCCCGCCGCGCCGACCGCAAGCCCCTGAAGCCCCGCCCCAACCCGCTGGACCAGGCGGGCATCACGTACATCGACTACAAGGACGTCGAGCTGCTGCGGAAGTTCCTCTCGGACCGGGGCAAGATCCGCTCCCGCCGTGTGACCCGCGTGACGGTGCGGCAGCAGCGGCAGCTCGCCCGCGCCGTCAAGAACGCCCGGGAGATGGCGCTGCTGCCGTACGCGCCCCGCTGACGCGGCCGCCGCCCCCGGTGCCGGGGCAAGCGCTTGCGGCCGCCGCGAACTCCTCCCCGTACGCCTGCCACCAGACGGCCCCCGAACGCGTCTGTACCTAGTGCACGAGGGAATCGGATCCGGACAACCCGGCGCGGGAACACCGCGGGAAGATCATGGACGGGGGCTGGCGTTCGCATGTCATGCGGGGTTCGTCGCGGTGGCCGGAGGAGCTGTAACCAGCTCACCACACCGCGTGCACGTGCATCTGCCCATGCATCGGCACATGAACACAGCTATGATCCGGGACAGTTGACGGCTACAACGACAGCCACGGCACCACCGGGGAGCGACCTGTGCACCACGTGTTCAACGGCATGGCGGCCACGGATCTTCACGGGGTGGTCTGGCAGAAGAGCAGGCACAGCAATTCCCAGGGTGCCTGCGTGGAGTTCGCGAAGCTGCCGGGCGGCGACGTCGCCGTGCGCAACTCGCGCTTCCCGGACGGGCCGGCGCTCGTCTACACGCGCGCCGAGATAGAGGCGATGCTGCTCGGCATGAAGGACGGCGAGTTCGACGACCTGGTCAGCGGCTGATCACACGCGTGCGCGCCGTCGCCGAACCCGTGCGTACGCCGCGTCGCTGATCAGGCGAGCTGGAACAGCGCCCACACCACCTTGCCGCTCAGCGCGCCCGCGAGCGGGTGCCACCCCCAGCCGTCGCTGAACGAGTCCACCAGGAAGAGGCCCCGGCCGGACTCCGCCGAGAACTCGTCGAAGGCGTCCTCGGGCCCCCGCGTCACCGGGCTCTCGTCGCTGGGGTCCCGTACCGCGCACACCAGGCGCGAGGTCCAGCGCATCATGTGCAGCCGCACGGGCGCGTCCTCGCCGACCACGCAGTGCACCTCGGCGTGCGCGCCGTGGGCGGGCAGGGCGTGCCGCAGCGCGTTGGTGACGAGCTCGGAGACGACGAGCGCGACGTCGTCGAAGCGGTCGTCGAGCTCCCAGGAGGAAAGCGTCTTCCGGGTGAACTGCCGTGCGCTGCCGACCGCTTCGTACCGGGGCGGGAGGGAGCAGGAGGCCGCGCTGGAGACCCCGGAGGGGTCGAGCGGAGGAAGCCCCTGCCGCAAGGGCTCGAGCATGGTTGATCCATTCGTCCCCATGCGAGGCACTCCCCGGTTTTCGCGGTTCGCGGTACGAAGCGAGCGTGCGGTGGCGCGGTCGGTACAGCGGTCGGTACAGCAAGGGCACAACAAGTGACGCGCCGACCATGGTTCCGAATGCGTACAGCAGATGCAAGGGCAGATGCACGTGCACGCGCCGGACTTGACCGTTCCTAGGGGGCTTCTTGCCCATTTCTTCCTACGGCCTCTTGTGGAGACTGTCCTTACGCTTTCCCTTTCCGTAACCGAACGAGCACCGCCTGAAGCGTTTAATGGCACACTGCGAGTCTCAAGACCTTGGGGAGGACTGAGCGAAGTGACCGCTGGGGAGTCGAGCGGCTCGGTGGTACGGCGCATTCTGCTGGGCTCGCAACTGAGGCGCCTGAGGGAAGCACGCGGCATCACCCGTGAAGCGGCCGGATACTCGATCCGCGCGTCCGAATCGAAGATCAGCCGCATGGAGTTGGGCAGGGTGAGCTTCAAGTCGAGGGACGTGGAAGACCTTCTCACGCTCTACGGAGTCACGGACGAGGCCGAGCGCGCCGCGCTCCTCTCGCTCGCCAAGGAGGCCAACCTCACCGGCTGGTGGCACAGTTACTCCGACGTGCTGCCGGGCTGGTTCCAGACATATATCGGCCTGGAGGGCGCCGCCTCGCTCATCCGGGTCTACGAAGTCCAGTTCATCAACGGCCTGTTGCAGACGGAGGCCTACGCGCACGCCGTCGTCGAGCGCGGCCTGAAGGCCGCCGCAGGCCGCGGCGGTGGCGGCAAGGTCAGCCAGGCCGACATCGACCGCCGGGTCGCGCTGCGCCTGGAGCGCCAGAAGCTGCTCGTCTCGGAGCGCGCGCCGCAGTTCCGGTGCGTCCTCGACGAGGCGGCGCTGCGGCGGCCGTACGGCGACCGCGAGGTGATGCGCGGGCAGATCCAGCACCTCATCGACATCTCCGAGCGGCCGAACGTGACGCTGCAGGTCATGCCGTTCACCTTCGGCGGCCACGCGGGCGAGAGCGGCGCGTTCACGATGCTGAGCTTCCCCGAGTCCGACCTGTCGGACGTCGTCTACCTGGAACAGCTCACCGGCGCGCTGTACCTGGACAAGCGGGAGGAAGTGGCCCAGTACGAGCGGGCGATGGCCGAGCTCCAGGAGGACTGTCCGGATCCGGCCGACAGCCGTGACCTTCTGCGTGGTCTACTCCAACTGACCTGAATCGTCAGTAGGATGACGGGAATTCAGGAGTCTGCTGTCGTGCGGCAAGGGGTCTCGTCTCATGTCCATCTTCACCGATCTCGCTCACCAGTACATCGACGGTGAGTGGAAGGCCGGCTCCGGTTCCTGGGACATCATCGACTTCAACCCGTACGACGGGGAGAAGCTGGCGTCGATCACGGTCGCCACGGCCGACGAGGTGGACCAGGCCTACCGCGCCGCCCAGCGCGCCCAGGAGTCCTGGGGCGCGACCAACCCGTACAAGCGCCGGGAGGTCTTCGAGCGCGCCCTGCGCATCATCGAGGACCGCGAGGCGGAGATCACCGAGGCGATCGTCGCGGAGCTCGGCGGCACGCTCGTCAAGGCCGCCTTCGAGCTGCACCTGACCAAGGAGTTCCTGCGCGAGGCGGTCCACCTGGCGCTCGCCCCGCAGGGCCACCTCATCCCGTCGCCCGACGACACCAAGGAGAACCGCCTCTACCGCGTCCCGGTCGGGGTCGTCGGCGTCATCAGCCCCTTCAACTTCCCGTTCCTGCTGTCGGTGAAGTCGGTCGCCCCGGCCATCGCGCTGGGCAACGCGGTCGTCCTCAAGCCGCACCAGAACGCGCCGGTCCTCGGCGGCAGCCTGGTGGCGAAGATATTCGAGGACGCGGGCCTGCCGCCCGGTGTCCTGAACGTCGTCATCACGGACATAGCCGAGATCGGCGACGCCCTGCTCGAACACCCCGTGCCCGGCGTCATCTCGTTCACCGGCTCCGACGCCGTGGGCCGCCACGTGGCCACCGTCTGCGCCCAGCACTTCAAGCGCTGCGTCCTGGAACTGGGCGGCAACAGCGCGCTGATCGTCCTGGACGACGCGGACGTCGACTACGCCGTGGACGCCGCCGTCTTCAGCCGCTTCGTGCACCAGGGCCAGGTGTGCATGGCGGCCAACCGCATCCTGGTGGACCGCGCCGTCGAGGCCGAGTTCACCGAGAAGTTCGTCGCCAAGGTCAAGACGCTGAAGGTCGGCGACCCGGCGTCCCCCGAGACGCACATCGGCCCGCTCATCAACTCCTCGCAGGCCGACGGCGTGACCTCGCTCGTCACGCAGACCGTCCAGGCGGGCGCCACGGCGCTGCTGCACGGCCGCACCGAGGGCAATCTCGTCTTCCCGTCCGTCCTCACCGGCCTGCCCGACGACGCCCCGGTGCTGCGCCAGGAGATCTTCGGCCCGGTGGCGCTCATCCTGCCCTTCGACGGCGAGGAGGAGGCCGTGCGCCTCGCCAACGACACGCCGTACGGCCTCAGCGGCGCCGTCCACACCGCCGACACCGAGCGCGGCGTGCGCCTCGCCCGGCGCATCCGCACCGGCATGATCCACATCAATGACGGCACCGTCCACGACGAGCCGATCGTGCCCTTCGGCGGCGAGAAGCACTCGGGTGTCGGCCGGCTGAACGGCGACTCGACGGTGGACGCCTTCACCACGCCGAAGTGGATCTCGGTGCAGCACGGGCGCTCCCGCTTCCCGTTCTGAGGCCCGCCTGCCGACAGGCCTGCACTCCGGGCACCACCGTCCGGACCCGGACCCTTGAGGACCGTAGCTGTCCGCAAGGGTCCGTACTGTCTGAGGTGTCGGAAAGCCCGGCGCACCCTGGAGAGGCGGACCTCATGCCCACTCACGTGAACGCGGAAGCCCACGGCGACGAGCGCGGGGCGCTGATCGCCTTCGTCGAGGCGCAGCGCGGCGGCGTCCGCCGCTCCGTGCTCGGCCTGAGCGACGAGCAGGCGACGAGCCGCCCGAGCGCCAGCGAGCTGACCCTCGCCGGCCTCGTCAAGCACGTCGCCGAGGTCGAGCTGAACTGGCTGCGCCTCGCCCAGCAGAAGCCGAACGAGCGGCAGCGCACCGAGGAGACCTGGGGCGACGGCTTCCGGCTCGTCGAGGGCGAGACGCTGGCCGGCGTGCTGGCCTTCTGGGACGAGGTGGCCGCCGAGACCGAGGCCTTCATCCGGTCCGTGCCCAGCCTGGACGACACCTTCCCGCTGCCCGAGGCGCCCTGGTTCCCCAAGGGCTCGGTGTCGATGCGCTGGCTGATGCTGCACCTCGTCGAGGAGATCGCCCGGCACGCGGGCCACGCGGACATCATCCGCGAGTCCCTGGACGGCAGGACGGCGTTCGAGCTGGTGGCGCAGGAGTCGGGCCAGTCCTGGGGGTGAGCCGCCGGGGGGGACCACCCGGGCCGTACCCTAGTCAAAGTTGATGAATGGTACGGAACAGCAGGCTGAAGGGTGCGGTGGATGTCGGCGATCCGGATGCTGGTCCTCGGGGCCGTCCGTATGCACGGGCGGGCGCACGGCTACCAGGTGCGCAACGACCTCGAGTACTGGGGCGCCCACGAGTGGTCCAACGCCAAGCCGGGCTCGATCTACCACGCGCTGCGGCAGATGGCGAAGCAGGGCCTGCTGCTCGAACACGAGACCGCCCCCTCCACGGCGGGCGGTCCGCCGCGCACGGAGTACGAGATCACGGAGAAGGGCACCGAGGAGTACTTCGCCCTTCTCCGTGCGGGCCTGACCGCCGTGGCCCACGACCAGAAGCCGGACGTGCTCTCGGCGGCCGTCGGCTTCATGGTGGACCTGCCGCGCGAGGAGGTCGTCTCGCTCCTCAAGGAGCGGCTGCGCGCCATCGACGACTGGCGCCACTCCGTCACCGAGTACTACGTCCCCGAGGACGGCCCGGAGCAGCTCGGCCACATCGGCGAGATCATGAACCTGTGGGTGCACTCCGCCGACGCGGGCGAGGAATGGACCAAGAGCCTCGTCGAGCGGATCGAGAACGGCGCGTACACCTTCTCCGGCGAGGGCGAACCGTTCGTCGGGGTGCTCGCCGAGGAGGCGGAGAACCCCTACGCGACCGGGGAGAAGCACCCCGGGGACCAGCGCTAGCCCGCCCGCCGCCCCGTCCCGGTCGCCGACGTCCCACCCGCACATCGCATTAATCAAGTTTGACTAACCCTCCGGGAGGGGAGTACCTTCCTCCAGCTAGTCAACCTTGACTAGCGACGGGCTGGGCACGGAGGGAGACGCATGACGGACGCGATCGTCCTCGAAGGCGTACGGAAGCGGTACGGCGAGAAGCGGGCCCTGGATGGGCTCGACCTGGTGGCCGCGCGCGGCACGGTGCACGGCGTGCTCGGGCCGAACGGCGCGGGCAAGACCACGGCGGTGCGGATCATGTCCACGCTGCTCACGGCGGACGAGGGCCGGGTGGAGATCGCCGGCTGCGACGCGCGGCGCCAGGCCGGACAGGTGCGCCGCCGAATCGGCCTGCTCGGCCAGCACGCGGCGCTCGACGAGGAGCTGAGCGGCTGGCAGAACCTGGAGATGTTCGGGCGGCTCCACCACCTGGGCGCGCGCCACGCGCGCGTGCGGGCCGACGAGCTCCTGGAGCGCTTCGGCCTCGCCGACACGGGCCGCAAGGCCGTCAAGCGGTACAGCGGCGGCATGCGGCGCCGCCTGGACCTCGCGGCGTCCCTCATCACGGAGCCGCGGGTGCTGTTCCTGGACGAGCCGACGACGGGGCTCGACCCGCGCGGCCGCGCGGAGGTGTGGGACGCGGTGCGCTCCCTGGTGGGCGGCGGCACGACGGTGCTGCTCACCACGCAGTACCTGGAGGAGGCCGACCAGCTCGCCGACCGCATCTCGCTGGTCGACAGCGGCCGGGTGATCGCCGAGGGCACGGCGGACGAGCTGAAGGCGCGGCTGGGCGGCGACCGCATCGACGTCGTCGTCCGCGACGGCGCCCACCTGGTGCGCGCGGCCCGGCTGCTCCCCGGGCCCGCCGGCGACGTCACGGTCGACGCGGACCGCCGCCTGGCCAGCGCCCCCGTCAGCGACCGCATGGAGGCCCTCACCCGGGTCGTACGGGCGCTCCAGGAGGAGGGCATCGAGGCGGAGGACATCGCGGTGCGCAGGCCGACGCTGGACGAGGTCTTCCTGCGCCTGACGGAGCGCACCGGGCACACCGGAGCCGACGAGCACGTGAAGGAGACCGTATGAGCGTGAGCACGAGTACGAGTACGGGCACGAGCACGGGCGGGGACCCGGGGACGGGCGTGGGGGCGGGCACCTCCGTCGGCTGGGCGGTCGCCGACTCCTGGACGATGACCCGGCGTGAGCTGGCCCACTGGGCGCGCCAGCCCGTGCAGGTCTTCGTGGGGCTCGCCTTCCCCGTGATGATGCTGCTGATGTTCAACTACCTGATCGGCGGCGGCAAGGGCATCGCCGGGAACTACGTGGAGTTCCTCGTCCCCGGCATGTTCGCGCTGACCATGGTGTTCGGCCTGGACGCCACGATGGTCGCGGTCACCGGCGACCTCAACAAGGGCGTGGTGGACCGTTTCCGCGCCATGCCGATGACCAACGGCGCGGTCCTCGTCGGCCGGTCGGTCGCGGACATGCTCCAGTCCTTCGCCTCGCTGCTCGTCATGATGGGCGTGGGCCTCGCGATCGGCTGGCGCTGGCACGGCTCGCTCGCGGCGGTGGCCGGGGCGGTCGGCCTCCTGATGCTGCTGCGCTTCGCGATGCTGTGGCTCGGCATCTACCTGGCGATGGTCGCGGGCAAGCCCGAGCTGGTGATGGCGGTGCAGATCCTGGTGTGGCCGGTGGGGTTCCTCTCGAACGCGTTCACCGTGCCGCAGACCATGCCGGACTGGCTGGGGGCGGTGGTGGAGTGGAACCCGATGTCGGCGACGGCCGCGGCGGTGCGCGACCTGTTCGGCAACGACCCCGGGGTCCCGGACACCTCCTGGGCCGCGGACCACGCCGCTCTCCTGGCGGTTCTCTGGCCCCTGGCCCTGGCGGCGCTCTTCGCCCCCCTGGCGATCCGGAGGTTCACGGCGTTGAGCAAGTAGCGCCTCCCTTCCGGCTTGCACCTCACGCGGCGTGAGGACCCAGGGTGGTCGGTGTCGGAACGGAAGGAGACAGCGGTGAACTACTCCGTCGGACAGGTGGCGGCCCTCGCCAAGGTCACGGTGCGCACCCTGCACCACTACGACGAGATCGGCCTCCTGGTGCCCGGTGAGCGCAGCCGCGCGGGCCACCGGCGCTACGGCGACGCCGACCTCGACCGGCTCCAGCGCATCCGGTTCTACCGCGAACTGGGCTTCCCGCTGGACGAGGTCGCCGTCCTGCTCGACGACCCCGGGGCCGACCCGCAGGAGCACCTGCGGCGCCAGCACGGGCTGCTGACCGGGCGCATCGCCAGGCTCCAGCAGATGGCAGCCGCTGTCGAGACCGCCATGGAGGCGAGACGCATGGGCATCAACCTCACGCCCGAGGAGAAGTTCGAGGTCTTCGGAGACGCCGATCCGGACCGCTACGAGGAGGAGGCGCAGCGCCGCTGGGGCGGCACGGAGGCGTACGCCGCGTCGCGCCGCCGCACGGCCGCGTACACGAAGGAGGACTGGAAGCGGCTGCGCGACGCCTTCGACGCCCTCCACGCGCGCATGGCCGACCTGCTCGCGGCCGGCGTCCCGGCCGGCTCCCCGCGCGCGATGGACACCGCCGAGGAGCACCGCCGCTTCATCAGCGACCACTACTACGCGTGCACGTACGAGATCCACGCGGGCCTGGGCGAGCTGTACGTGGCGGACCCCCGCTTCACGGCGACGTACGAAGCGATCAAACCGGGCCTGGCCAGGTACATGCGGGACGCCATGCGCGCCAACGCCACCCGGGCCGGGGCTTAGCCGCTGCCGGCTCCCTCTGCGGGCAAGCGTCCCGCGGGGCGGACGGGGCCAGGCACTATGGAGGGGGGTCCGGGCCCAACGGCCCGGGTTCCACCCGGTGGAACCCCTGCCCTCCGCCCCACGTTGATAGCTTTGGGCGGCGACGCCGAAGCCCATCACCACGCCCGGCCCGCACCGCCCTCCGCCGTACGCCTCACACCCACAGGAGCCCGGAACCGTGCAGACGCTTGCGCTCGGACCAAGCTGGTTGGATCCGGACTACCTCCTGAACCAGTTCGGGCTCTGGGGCCTGCTCCTGATCGTGTTCGCCGAGTCCGGCCTGCTCATCGGCTTCTTCCTGCCGGGCGACTCGCTCCTGTTCACGACGGGCCTGCTGATCACGACGGGCAAGCTGGACGTCCCGCTGTGGCTGGCCTGCGTGCTGATCTCGATCTCCGCGATCCTCGGTGACCAGGCGGGCTACCTGTTCGGCAAGAAGGTCGGCCCGGCGCTGTTCAAGCGCCCGGACTCACGCCTCTTCAAGCAGGAGAACGTCACCAAGGCGCACGAGTTCTTCGAGAAGCACGGCCCGAAGTCGCTGGTCCTGGCCCGCTTCGTGCCGATCGTGCGGACGTTCACGCCGATCATCGCGGGCGTCAGCGGCATGCGGTACCGCTCGTTCATCACGTTCAACATCATCGGTGGCGTCCTGTGGGGCGCGGGCGTCACGCTGCTCGGTGCCTGGCTCGGCAAGCACGAGGTCGTGCACAAGAACATCGAGGCGATCCTGATCCTGATCGTCCTCATCTCGGTGGTCCCGATCATCATCGAGGTCCTCAGGGCCCGCGCGCAGAAGAAGAAGGCGCCCGCCGCCGCCCCGGAGACCCAGCAGCCCGCCGCCGAGGCCGCCCACCGGTACCAGCCGCAGCAGAACCACCAGCAGCGCCAGAACCACCAGCAGCAGTACCCGGGCCAGGGTCAGGGCCAGCAGCACCAGCAGTACCCCGACCAGTCCGCGTACCAGACCCAGCAGCCCCAGTACCCGGGGCACCAGCACCAGCAGCAGCACCCGTACCCCGGCCACCAGGCCCAGCAGCCCCAGTACGACGCCCAGCAGCAGTACCAGGACCCGTCCCGGACCGCGTACCCGTACGAGGGCCAGAACCAGTACGAGGGCCACTACGACGGCCACAACCAGAGCCAGTACCAAGGCCACAACCAGTACGACGGCCAGAGCCAGTACGAAGGCCAGCACCAGTACGACGCCCAGAACCAGTACGGCACCCCCGCGGACGACCAGCAGTACCAGCCCCAGCAGCAGTACCCGCACCAGCAGGGTCACCACCAGCAGGGCCACCACCCGCAGCCCCCGCACCAGCAGGGCCGGTACCAGGACCAGCGGCCGCAGCACCCCGAGGAGCCGCGGCACGGCCACCCCCGGTACTAGGACCGGGGCCGGGACCGGCGCCGCGCCGAGACGTCCTAGAAGCCGCGCGTCCGCTTGGCCGCGCGGCGCCCCTGTGCCGTCTCGGTGCTCGGCGCCTTGAGGAAGAGCCGCGACAGCTCCCCGCCCAGGTTCACGCCGATCGCGATGGCGAGCGCCAGGGCGGCCGCCTTGGACAGCGAGGCGAGCCCGGGGTTCAGATGGTTGCGGGCGATCTCCAGGAGCCCGAAGTACGTCGCGCTGCCGGGCAGCAGCGGGCCGATCGCCGCCGTCACGTACGGCAGCGCGGACGCGAACCGGTAGCGCGACAGGAGCTGCCCGAAGAGCCCCACGAGCCCCGCCGCCACGGCCGTGGCCGCGACCGGCGAGATGTCCCCGGCGCGGGCGAGGGCGCCGAACACGACCCAGGCGACGCCGCCGTTGAGGGTCACGAGCAGCACGGTGGAACGTTCCTGCTGGAGCAGCACCGCGAAGGCGCAGCTCAGCGCCATCGACGCGAGGGTCTGGACCACCGGCCGGTCCGGGGTGTGGATCGACGTCTCCGGGTTGAGACCGGCGTCCAGCTGGACGCCGAGGTACAGCACCATCAGCACGCCGCAGACGATCCCGACGATCAGGTACCCGACCTCCAGGAGCCGGGCCGCGGCGGTGATGTAGTAGCCGGTCAGGCCGTCCTGCACGCCCGCGACCAGCGCCCGCCCCGGGATCAGCGCGAACAGGCCACCGGTGATCACCGCCGAGGCCCGGACGTCCGGCAGGTCGAGCAGGCTGATCGCCACGCCCATCGCGGCGGGCGGCATCGCCGCGACCACGAACTGGTAGAACTCCGGCAGCCCCCGCCCGGCGCACAGCCACGCGAACCGGTCGCCGAGCATCGCGCCCACGGCCGCCGCGACGAACACCAGCAGGTCACCGCCGACGAGCACGGAGGCCGCCCCCGCGAGCAGCCCGCCCGCGGCCGTCAGGGCCCACCCCGGGTAGGGGTGGCGGTTGCGGCGGATCTCCGCGAGCCGCCGGTAGGCCTCCTCCAGGGTGACGTCGACCTCTTCGGAGCTGATGTCGTCCACGAGCCGGTAGACGGCCTGGAGGCGCGTGTAGTCGGTGCCCCGGCGGCGCACCGTCCGCGAGGCCGTCACGGGGTCGTCGACGAGCGAGGGCTGGTACGAGATGGAGATCAGCGTGAAGGTGACGTTCGGCTCGCAGCGATCCAGACCGTACGAGTGGGTGACGGCGAACATCGCCGCCTCCACGTCCTCGGCGCCCTCCCCGCCCGCGAGCAGCAGCTCGCCGATGCGCAGCGTCATGTCGAGCACGCGCGGCACGGCGGGCCCGGCGTCGTCCTCGGACCGCTGCGTGGCCTCGGGGGCGGGCCGCTCGGCGACCGGCGTGCGCAGCATCGTGCGCATCCGGTCCTGCCAGGGCGCCTCCTTGGTGAGGCGGACCACCGGCACGCCGCCGGGCGGGGTGAACGCGGACGCCGGCTGGCGGGCGTCGTAGGTGTGCGGCGGCGTGAACGCCGAGGACTCGTTGTCCTCCGGCGCCGGGGGGATCCGCAGACCGGTCGGGATGGTGAACTCCGAGGACGGATGGTCCTCCTCGGGCGCGGCCGTCTGGTCGACGCCGCCCACCGGAGCGAACGCGCTGCGCGCCTCGTCCGACTGCGGCTTGCGGTCGTCCTCCTCCGGGTCAGCCACCGGTTCGCCTCGCTCCTTCTGCGTACGGTCCCGTGCGCACCTTACGTAGGTCGGTGTGCGCACGCACCCGGCCGTGTACCCGGTCCGGGCGTATTCGCTCCTGGTACGCGAACGGGCCGCGTGCCCGGTGGCACACGAACGGGCCGCGTGACCCGGAAGGGGATCACGCGGCCCGTTCGCGTGTGCGCGGGGGCCGCCTCGGGCCCCCGGGGTGGCTCAGTGGCCGCCGTTGGCCTGGAAGCGCTTGTACGAGGCCTCGATCTCGGCCTCGGCGTCGGCGCGGCCGACCCAGTCGGCGCCCTCGACGGACTTGCCGGGCTCCAGGTCCTTGTAGACCTCGAAGAAGTGCTGGATCTCCAGGCGGTCGAACTCGGACACGTGGTGGATGTCGCGCAGGTGCTCGACGCGCGGGTCCGAGGCCGGGACGCAGAGCAGCTTGTCGTCGCCGCCCGCCTCGTCGGTCATCCGGAACATGCCGATCGCCCGGCACTTGATGAGGCAGCCGGGGAAGGTCGGCTCGTCCAGGATCACCAGGGCGTCCAGCGGGTCGCCGTCCTCGCCCAGGGTGTTCTCGACGAAGCCGTAGTCCGCCGGGTAGCTGGTGGACGTGAAGAGTCGACGGTCCAGGCGGATGCGGCCGGTCTCGTGGTCGACCTCGTACTTGTTCCGCGAACCCTTCGGGATCTCGATGGTGACGTCGAACTCCACGGGTGGCTCCTCCATGATCAGCACATACTTCGGGTGATTAAGTGTCCCTCACGCAGATGTGTGATCGCGAAAGGGGCAGGTCGTCGTGGACGAGCGCACGCCTTGGCAATGGCTTCGACGGCCGCTGCCGCTCCTGCGGCGGCTTGCCGTCGAGTCCTCCGGACGCTTCCGGACAGCCAGGACGTGGCAGGTCACGACGGGCTCCGCCGCCGTGGGCCTCGCCGTCGCGGCCGTGGCGGTCACCGCGGCCGGGCCCTGGGACTCCTCCGGTCAGCGTACGGCGGAGCGTCACCTCGCGGCCTCCCGGGAAGCCGGGGGTGGCGCAGATCACGCGGGCGGCGCCCCCGGTGAGCGGGCGCCCGGTGCCGCGCCGAGCGCCCCCGCCGTGCTGGCCGGGCTGCGCGCCCCCGCCCGCGGCGGACCGGGCGGCAAGGCCCTCGCCGACGTCCTGGACCCGGTCCTGAAGGACCGCGCGCTCGGCCCCGAGCGCGCCGCGGTCGTCGTCGACGTCGCCACCGGCAAGCGGCTGTACGGCAAGCGCGCGGACGACGCGCTCACGCCCGCGTCCACCACGAAGATCGCCACGGCGGTCGCCGCGCTCTCGGCCGCGGGACCCGACCACCGGCTCACCACGAGCACCGTCCTGCAGCCGGACTCCCGCGAGGTCGTCCTGGTCGGCGGCGGCGACCCGACGCTCACCGCCCGCGAGGAGGGCCGGTACGTCGAGGGCTACGCGAGCCTGCGCGAGCTGGCCGACGACACGGCCCGCGCCCTGAAGAAGCGCGGCAAGGACCCCAAGGACCGCAAGGACCCCGTGCGCCTCTCGTACGACGACACGCGCTACACCGGGCCGTCCCGCCACCCCATCGGGCCGAACGAGAACATCACCCCGGTCAGCGCCCTCATGGCCGACGAGGGCCGCCTCGACGACTCCACGTCGGGCCCGGCCCCGCGCACCGAGGACCCGGCCGGGGACGCCGCGCGGAAGTTCGCGGACCTGCTGCGCGCCCGGGGCGTGGACGTGCGGGCCGACGTCGGCCCCGCCAAGGCCTCGCCCCGCGCCGCGAGGCTGGCACGGACCTCCTCGCCCGCCCTCTCCGTCCTCGTCGAGCGCATGCTCACCCACAGCGACAACGACATCGCCGAGGCCCTCGCCCGCGAGACCGCCCGGGCGAGCGGCGAGCCGCTGAGCTTCGCCGGCGGCTCCCGGGCGATCCGCGACCGCCTGGAGAAGCTCGACCTGCCGCTGGCCGGGGCCGAGTTCGCCGACGGCAGCGGGCTCGACCGCGAGGACCGGCTCACCGCCGAGCTGTTGGCCGCGCTGCTCGCCCGCGCCGCCGACCGGGACCACCCCGAGCTGCGCTCCGCGGTCACCGGCCTGCCCGTCGCGGGCTTCACCGGCACCCTCGTCAACCGCTATCCGCAGGGGTCGCCCGGAACGGGGCTCGTCCGCGCCAAGACCGGCACCCTCACCGGCGTCAACACCCTGGCCGGCACGGTCGTCACCGCCGACGGGCGCCTGCTCGCCTTCGCGTTCATGACGACGGGCACGACGGACCCGTCCGGCGCCCAGGCCGCCCTGGACGCCATGGCCTCGGCGGCGGCCGCCTGCGGCTGCTCCGCCTAGCGGCCGAGGCCCCGCGGGCCCGGCCGAAGGGCGGCCCAACCCGGGACGTCCGCGCGGCCGACCACGTACCGTTGACGCATGACGAGCCTCGGTGGTGCGGAGATGGTCGACTGGAATCTCGCGGTGGCGACCGCGACCCGGCTCGTGCGGCCGGGCCCGGAGGTGAGCCGTGACGAGGCCCGCGCGGTCGTCGCGGAGCTGCGCCGGCACGCCAAGTCCTCGGAGGAGCACGTCCGTTCGTTCACCGGGATGGGCACGGAGGAGACGCACGACACGCCGGTGCTCGTGGTCGACCGCGCGGGCTGGATCCGCGCGAACGTCGCCGGTTTCCGCGAGGTCCTCAAGCCCCTCCTGGAGAAGATGAAGGACCGCCGCGCGAGCGGCCCCGGCGGCGCCGTCCTCGGCGCGGTCGGCGGCAAGGTGACGGGCGTGGAGCTCGGCATGCTGCTGTCCTTCCTCGCCTCGCGCGTCCTCGGCCAGTACGAGACCTTCGCCCCCGCCACCCGCGACCTCCCGGCGGGGGAGAACGGCGGCGGCAGGCTCCTCCTCGTGGCGCCCAACATCGTGCACGTGGAGCGCGAGCTGGACGTCGACCCGCACGACTTCCGGCTGTGGGTGTGCCTGCACGAGGAGACGCACCGCACGCAGTTCTCCTCCGTGCCGTGGCTGCGCGACCACCTGGAGAGCGAGATCCAGGGGTTCCTGGGCGAGACGGACGTCGACCCGATGACCGTCCTCGAGCGCATCAGGGAGGCCGCCCAGAGCCTCGCCGGCGGGCGCCCGGACGCCGAGGAGGACGACGGCGGCCGCTCCTTCGTGGACCTCGTGCAGACCCCGGCGCAGCGGGAGATCCTGGCCCGCCTGACGGCCGTCATGTCGCTCCTGGAGGGCCACGCGGACTACGTGATGGACGGCGTGGGCCCCGGCGTCGTCCCGTCCGTCGAGGAGATCCGGGAGAAGTTCAAGGAGCGCCGCCAGCGCGGCGCGAGCCGCCTCGACCAGGCGCTGCGCAAGCTGCTCGGCCTGGACGCCAAGCTGCGGCAGTACCGCGACGGGGAGCGCTTCGTGCGGGCCGTGGTCGACGAGGTCGGCATGGACGGCTTCAACCGCGTGTGGACCTCACCGAACACGCTTCCCACCAAGGCGGAGATCGCCAAACCAGCGGACTGGGTCGCGCGGGTGCACCGTAGGGCAGAGTGAGCGAACAGATGCGGCCGACGGCAGGAGAACGCCCCCGTTATCACCCGTCCGAGGGACCGTGGGGCATGGGTAGGCGTGCAATGCTCGGGTAACGGCTCGGTTCTGTCACCATCGACGCACTCTCGGTGACCGGCAGTGCGGGGATCATGAGATCCGAAACCCTCGCGCCCCCACGCGAGGCCGCTGAGTGACGGCCCGAGGCTCACCCCCCGAACTTCATGAAGGGAACCAACCGGAATGGGTCCCCATCCTGCGGTCGCGGCGATACGCCTGGCGGTCCGCCGCGTCCTCCACGACGTACTGAACGACGTCGCCGCCCACCGCGCGACCGACACCTCGCGCGCCCCCCACACCGACCCGCACGCCCCCCACCCCGGCCCACGCCCCCCGAGCGACCCGCACGCCCCGCGTGACCCGCACGAGCAGCCCCCTTCGCCGCTCGTGCTCGTGGCGTGCTCGGGCGGCGCCGACTCCATGGCGCTCGCCTCCGCCCTCGCCTTCGAGGCCCCCAAGCTCGGCATCCGCGCCGGCGCGGTCACCGTCGACCACGGTCTGCAGCCCGGCTCGGACGTCCGTGCCGCCGAAGTCGTCACCCGGATGACCGCCCTCGGCCTCGACCCGGTCGAGTCGCTGGCCGTCTCCGTGGGCCCCGCCTCGGGCCGCGCCGCGCACGGCGCGGCGTACACCGGGGGCGGCGAGCGGCGGGTGGGCCCCGAGGCCGCCGCCCGCGACGCGCGGTACGCGGCCCTCGACGACGCCGCCGAGCGCCACGGCGCCGCCGCCGTGCTGCTCGGCCACACCCGCGACGACCAGGCCGAGACGGTCCTGCTCGGCCTCGCGCGCGGCTCCGGCATCCGCTCCCTGTCCGGCATGGCCGCCGTCTCCGGCGTCCGCGGCCGCTACCGCCGCCCGTTCCTCCAGCTCGACCGGCAGACCGCCCGCAAGGCGTGCATGGTCCAGTCCCTGCCGGTCTGGGACGACCCGCACAACGCGGATCCGGCCTACACCCGCTCCCGCCTGCGCCACGAGGGCCTGCCGGCCCTGGAAAAGGCGCTCGGCAAGGGCGTCGTGGAGGCCCTCGCGCGCACCGCCCAGCTCTCCCGGGACGACGCCGACGCGCTCGACGCCTGGGCCGCCGAGGCCGAGGCGACCGTCCGGGACGAGGCCGGGCGCCTGGAGTGCGCGAAGCTCTTCGCGCTGCCGCCCGCGGTGCGCCGCCGCATCGTGCGCCGCGCGGCCATCGAGGCCGGTGCTCCGGCGGGCGCCCTCTTCGCCCGGCACATCGAGGAGGTCGACCGGCTCATCACCGGCTGGCGCGGCCAGGGGGCCATCAATCTCCCGGGCAAGGTCGTCGCCCAGCGGCAGGGTGGCAGACTGGTGATCCGGCAAGGCTGACGCGGCAGACCGTCCCCAGCTCACGCGAGCTGGTTTTGCGACAGTTTTCCGCGGGCCGGTGGGACGACCGAAAGTGATGCGGGTGGACGCGAAAGACATGGGCACCGACCTCCAGTCGGTGCTCATCACCAAGGAAGAGATCGACGCGAAGCTGGCCGAGCTGGCCGCGAAGATCGACGCGGAGTACGCGGGCAAGGACCTGCTCATCGTCGGCGTGCTCAAGGGCGCCGTCATGGTCATGGCGGACCTGGCGCGAGCCCTGTCCACCCCGGTCACCATGGACTGGATGGCGGTGTCGTCGTACGGCGCGGGCACCCAGTCCTCCGGCGTGGTCCGCATCCTCAAGGACCTCGACACGGACATCAAGGGCAAGCACGTCCTGATCGTCGAGGACATCATCGACTCCGGGCTGACCCTGTCCTGGCTGCTGTCCAACCTCGGCTCGCGCGAGCCGGCCTCCCTGAAGGTGTGCACGCTGCTGCGCAAGCCGGAGGCCGCCAAGGTCGCGATCGACGTCGAGTGGGTGGGCTTCGACATCCCGAACGAGTTCGTCGTCGGGTACGGCCTGGACTACGCCGAGAAGTACCGCAACCTCCCGTTCGTGGGCACCCTCGCCCCGCACGTCTACGGGGGCTGAGCGGGCCACCGGCGGCCACCGGTCACCCGGGGCGGCGCGGGGCCCGGGAACCCCGAGGGCTTTCCCGCCGTTGGAGCATGCGAAGGCGGGATTGCCAGCCGTCCCGTGCGGCTTCGGGTGACAATGCTGGGGTACCGTCCGAAGAACAGTCTTTATCAAACTCACTATGGCAGGAGGTACGGAGCGGCATCGCTCCGTGTGGATGGACGTGAAGCGATACTTCCGTGGGCCAGTCATGTGGATCGTGCTGGCCGTCCTTGCCGTGGTCGTGTTGATGCAGGTCGTCGGTTCGGGCGGCGGCTACAAGACGGTGGACACCGGCCAGGTCGTGCAGGCCATCGACCAGAACAAGGTCGAGTCGGCCAAGCTCACGACCGGTGACGATCACACCATCAAGGTCGAGCTCAAGGACGGCCAGAAGGTCAAGGGCAGCAGCAAGATCCAGGCGAGCTACATCGGCGACCAGGGCGTCGAGATCGCCAAGATGCTGCAGGCCAAGTACGAGGACAAGCAGATCCCGGACGGTTACACCGTCTCGCCGTCGAAGCAGAACCCCTTCGTCGGCATCCTGCTGTCCCTCCTCCCCTTCGTCCTGATCGTCGTCGTCTTCCTGTTCCTGATGAATCAGATGCAGGGCGGCGGCAGCCGGGTCATGAACTTCGGCAAGTCCAAGGCGAAGCTCATCACCAAGGACACCCCCAAGACGACGTTCGCCGACGTCGCCGGCTCCGACGAGGCGGTCGAGGAGCTCCACGAGATCAAGGAGTTCCTCCAGGAGCCCGCCAAGTTCCAGGCCGTCGGCGCCAAGATCCCCAAGGGTGTGCTGCTCTACGGCCCGCCCGGTACGGGCAAGACGCTGCTCGCGCGCGCCGTCGCGGGCGAGGCGGGCGTCCCGTTCTACTCGATCTCCGGTTCCGACTTCGTCGAGATGTTCGTCGGTGTCGGTGCCTCCCGTGTCCGTGACCTGTTCGAGCAGGCCAAGGCGAACGCCCCGGCGATCGTCTTCGTCGACGAGATCGACGCCGTCGGCCGCCACCGCGGCGCCGGCCTCGGCGGCGGTCACGACGAGCGCGAGCAGACGCTCAACCAGCTCCTCGTCGAGATGGACGGCTTCGACGTGAAGGGCGGCGTCATCCTGATCGCCGCCACGAACCGCCCGGACATCCTCGACCCGGCGCTCCTGCGCCCCGGCCGCTTCGACCGGCAGATCGCCGTCGACCGCCCGGACATGCTGGGCCGTCTGGAGATCCTCAAGGTTCACCAGAAGGGCAAGCCGGTCGCGCCGGACGTCGACCTCGCGGCGGTCGCCCGCCGCACCCCGGGCTTCACGGGCGCCGACCTGAGCAACGTGCTGAACGAGGCGGCGCTGCTCACCGCCCGCAGCGACAAGAAGCTCATCGACAACCACATGCTGGACGAGGCCATCGACCGCGTCGTCGCGGGCCCGCAGAAGCGCACCCGGATCATGTCCGACAAGGAGAAGAAGATCACCGCGTACCACGAGGGCGGACACGCCCTGGTCGCGGCGGCCTCCCCGAACTCCGACCCGGTTCACAAGATCACGATCCTGTCGCGCGGGCGTGCCCTCGGCTACACGATGGTCCTGCCGGACGAGGACAAGTACTCCACGACGCGCAACGAGATGCTCGACCAGCTCGCGTACATGCTGGGCGGGCGCGCGGCCGAGGAGCTCGTCTTCCACGACCCGACCACGGGTGCCGCGAACGACATCGAGAAGGCCACGGCGACGGCCCGCGCGATGGTCACGCAGTACGGCATGACCGAGCGGCTCGGCGCGATCAAGTTCGGCGGCGACAACACCGAGCCGTTCCTCGGGCGCGAGATGGCGCACCAGCGGGACTACTCGGAAGAGGTCGCGGCGCTGGTCGACGAAGAGGTCAAGAAGCTCATCGAGACCGCGCACAACGAAGCCTGGGAGATCCTGGTCGAGAACCGCGACGTCCTGGACAACCTGGTCCTCGCGCTGCTCGAGAAGGAGACCCTCGGCAAGGAGGAGATCGCGGAGATCTTCGCCCCGATCGTCAAGCGCCCGGCCCGCCCGGCCTGGACGGGTTCCACGCGGCGTACGCCGTCGACCCGCCCGCCGGTGCTCTCGCCCAAGGAGCTGTCCCTGACGAACGGCGCGAACGGCGCCACCCCCGCGGTGTCCGCCTCCGGCGGCTCCACCCCGTCCGCCTCGTCCACTCCGTCCACCGCCTCCAGCGGCGAGACGCAGCCCCGCGAGGTGGCTCCGGAGGATCGTCCCGAGAGCTGATCCCCGAGCCCCGACCGGCCCGGAATGGATGCCGTGCCCCCCTGGTTCTAGCCTGGGGGGCACGGCTTTTTTCGGCCGCCCGCACGTATCAGAACCAGGAACGAGGCATAGATGACCGACCCCGTGACGCTGGCCGGCGAGGGCTCGATCGGTGAGTTCGACGAGAAGCGGGCCGAGAACGCCGTACGGGAGCTGCTGATCGCGGTCGGCGAGGACCCGGACCGGGAGGGCCTGCGGGAGACCCCCGCGCGCGTGGCGCGGGCGTACCGGGAGATATTCGCGGGCCTGCGGCAGAAGCCCGAGGACGTGCTGACGACCACGTTCGACCTCGGGCACGACGAGATGGTCCTGGTGAAGGACATCGAGGTGATGAGCTCCTGCGAGCACCACCTGGTGCCGTTCGTGGGCGTCGCCCACGTCGGGTACATCCCCTCCCACGACGGCAAGATCACCGGGCTGTCGAAGCTCGCCCGGCTCGTCGACGTCTACGCGCGCCGACCGCAGGTCCAGGAGCGGCTCACCACGCAGATCGCGGACTCCCTGATGGAGATACTGGAGCCGCGCGGGGTGATCGTCGTCGTCGAGTGTGAGCACATGTGCATGACGATGCGCGGGGTGCGCAAGCCCGGCGCGAAGACCATCACGTCGGCGGTGCGCGGGCAGCTCCGCGACCCCGCCACGCGCAACGAGGCGATGAGCCTCATCATGGCGCGCTAGCCGACGGCGCTGGTTTCGTCCGGCCGGGAGTACGTCGGGCCGCCGCGTCCGCCGCGTCCGCCGCGTCCGCCGTGTCCGCCGTGTGCGCCGCGTCCGGCGTGGCGGCGTGCTCGTGTCCGGGCGTAGGGGTGGGAAATCGTGGTGGGTGCGCCGGGCGCACTGGGCGCGCGCTGGGCGCTCGGGGCGGGGCCGTGCGCTGCCTCGCGTACAGCTCTGCGTGACGCGAGCGGCTGCGTGGGCCTTCGGTGACGCCGGGCGGCTCCGTCCGACCCCGTACGGCCGCGGGTGGCGGGAAACGGTCGGTCGAGCCGGTCAGGCCGCGGGCGCGCCCGGTGTCAGGCCGCGGCCGCGCCCGGCTGGTCGTCGTCGCCGTTCTCCGGGAGCTTGCAGACGCGCTCCAGGAAGAACGCCGCCGCTATCACGCCGATGCCCGTGATCACCGAGAAGCCCGCGTAGTACGCCTGGTCGCGGCGCTCGGGCAGGTCGAGGAACTCGAGCAGGAAGACGCCCACGCCGCCGTACATCCCGCTGACGAGGGCCGCGACCAGGGCGCTGGCCTGGCCGAAGACGACCGCGCGGGCCGCCATCAGCGGCTCGACGCCCTTCGCCCCGGGGCGCCGCTCCCGCTGGGCGCGCAGCCGGGCGCGCAGCGAGATCGCCGTGGCGAGCAGCACCACGGCGATCACCGCGAGGACGATGGGCGCGGCGAGGGGCACGCGCGGCAGCGTGCCCACCGAGTTCCACAGCCGGGCGGCCGCCCAGGAGAGCAGTCCGGCGACGACGAAGAGGCCGGCCAGCGTCCTCACACGCAGTTGCTTCATTCCGGAGGTCGCCCCTTTTGCGTCTGTCCCGCTGCCGTCGCCGCCTTCTCGGTAGACCCTAACGACTACTCGGGCAGCCGGAGTTCCAGGTCGGCGCGCGGCGCGACGCCCTCGCGGGTGACGCCGGCCAGCAGGTCCGCGACCGCGCCGCGGCCGGCGAGCCGCGCCTCGGGGTCCACGTCGTGCCACGGCGCCAGCACGAAGGCCCGCTCGTGCGCCCGCGGGTGCGGCAGGGTGAGGGCCGGCTCGTCGGAGACCACGTCGGCGTACGCGACGATGTCGACGTCGAGCGTGCGCGGGCCCCAGCGCTCGTCCCGCACGCGGTGGAAGGCCTCCTCGACGGCCTGCGCGCGCTCCAGGAGCGAGTCCGGGGGCAGGGTCGTCTTCACGACCACGACCGCGTTGAAGTACGAGGGCTGCGAGCCCGGCTCGACGCCCCAGGGCTCCGTCTCGTACACGGGTGAGACGGCCTTGACCCGCAGGCCCGGGGTGTCCTCCAGGGCGTCCACGGCGCCCTGGAGGGTCTCCAGGCGGTTGCCCAGGTTCGACCCGAGGGAGAGCACGGCGCGGCGCGGGTTGGACAGGGTGGTGTCGGCGGCGTCCACCTGCGCGACGACGGAGGCGGGCACCGGCTGGACGGTGGGGTCGCTCTGGGGGGTCATACGCGGCTCCGGGTGATGGTGACGGTCACGTCGTCGAACGGGACGGTGATCGGGGCGTCCGGCTTGTGCACCGTGACCTCGACCTCCAGGACGCCGTCGTGCTTCAGGCAGGCCCGGGCGATGCGCTCGGCGAGCGTCTCGATGAGGTTCACCGGCTCGCCCTCGACGACGGCCACGACCTCCTCCGCCACGATGCCGTAGTGCACGGTCTTCGCCAGGTCGTCGTCGGCCGCGGCCGCACGGGTGTCCAGACCCAGGACCAGGTCCACGATGAAGGTCTGGCCCTCCTCGCGCTCCCGCGGGAACACACCGTGGTGCCCGCGGGCCTTGAGGCCACGCAGCGCGACACGATCCACGCGAATCACTCCTGACAGTCGTCGGTACGGCCGGTTGCTGCCGAGTGCGGTCGGCACACCGGCCACGATCGAATCTACCTGCGGGCACCGACAGCGCGGGCGAGCGGGGCCGCCGGGGCCCGGCCGTCGGGCGTCCGCCGGTGCCCCTACCCACTCACGGGCGGGCCGCCACCCGTCAGGACGGGGTCTCGTCGTCCTCGTCGTCGCCGGACTCGGCGAGCACGGGCGAGGCGTGGTGCGACCACAGCTTCCACCCCCCGGGCGTGCGCCGGAACACGTTCGTGGCGACCACGAGCTGTCCGACGAGCGGCCCGAGCTCGTCGCCGCCCCGCGGCGCCGGGCCCCCGCTGAGGATGTTCTCCGTGCAGGTCACCAGGGCCGTGTCCCCGGCAACGCTGACCCGCACGTCGGTGAGGAAGAACTGGATGTACTCGGTGTTGGCCATGATCAGCGCGTACGACCGCAGGACCTCGCCGCGGCCGGTGAGCACCGGCCAGCCCGGGTGGACGCAGGAGATCGCGGCGCTCCGGTCGCCGGAGTCGCGGTCGGCGTCCTCGTCCTCGTCGTCGCTGTCGCTGTCGCCGTCGTTCTCGCTGTCGTTCTCGCCGTCGTCGTAGGAGGCGGGGCGTGGGACAGCCCCGGCACCGGTGAGGTCCGTGAGGTCCGTGAGATCCGCGACCCCCGTGACATCGGTGATATCCGTGATATCGGCGACATCGCTGATGTCCATGACGTCGGTGACATCCCGGACGTCCGTGAGGTCCTCGGGGTCCTCGATGAGGCGCGGGGTGGCCGCGGTCAGGGTCGACGGGCCGCCGCTGCCGGTGCCGTCCGCGAGGTCCGCCGGGTCCAGCCACAGGTCGGACACCGTGTCGAAGTCGCCGCGCTCCAGCGCTTCGTAGAAGGCGGTGTTCGCTTCCCAGACCTGCTCGACGTCCGTCCTGGCGCGTGTCACCGAGCGCCCGCCGCTCCGGCGGCGTCCCCGCCGCCCGCCGTCGTGCCCGGGGTGCCGCCGGGGCGGTGGTCCGCCGCGTCCGTCACCGCCTGGGCCACCCGCACCGCGTCCGCCGTCGCGCGTACCTCGTGCACCCGGACCGCCCAGGCGCCCTGGTGCGCGGCGATGGCCGAGACGGCGGCCGTGGCGGCGTCCCGCTCGCGGGCGGGCGGCGGCGAGCCGCCCGGGCCCGCCAGGACCCGGCCGAGGAAGCGCTTGCGGGAGGCGGCGACGAGCACCGGCCGGCCGAGCTCGCGCAGCCGGTCCAGGCGGGCGAGCAGCGCCAGGTCGTGCTCGGCGTCCTTGGAGAAGCCGAGGCCGGGGTCGACGACGATGCGCTCGGGGGCGATGCCGCCCGCGATGGCGGCCTCCACGCGCGCGTGGATCTCCTCGACCACCTCGGAGACGACGTCCTCGTACACGGGCTTGGCGCGCAGGTCCGACAGGAAGCCGCGCCAGTGCATGACCACGAACGGCGCGCCCGCGGCGGCCACCACGGGCACCATGTCCGGGTCGGCGAGGCCGCCGGAGACGTCGTTGACGAGCACCGCGCCCGCCGCGAGCGCCTGCCGGGCCACGGAGGCGCGCATGGTGTCCACGGAGACCGTGACGCCCTCGCCCGCCAGGTCCCGCACCACGGGCACCACCCGGCGCAGCTCCTCGTCCTCGTCCACGCGCGTGGCGCCGGGCCGGGTCGACTCGCCGCCGACGTCGACCAGGTCGGCGCCCTGGGCGACCAGGTCGATGCCGTGCTTGACGGCGGCCGTGGTGTCGAACCAGCGGCCGCCGTCGGAGAAGGAGTCGGGCGTCACGTTCACGACCCCCATGACCGCACAGCGGTCCCACCGGGGAAGCCCCTCGACCCGTCCCCGCCCGCGCAACGTACTCATGCCTCCAGCCTAGGCCCGCGCGCGTGGGTGCTACGCCGCGCGGATCTCGTGCTGCTCGGCGGAGCGCACCGACTGGTGCGGGCAGGGGCGGGGGCCCGCCGTGCGGCCGCGCAGGAAACGCGGCAGGCCGAGGGTCACGAACCCCTCCGCCTGCATGGCCGCGAAGCCGATCCGCGGGAGGTCGCGGCTGGTGCGGTAGACCACGAAGCGCGGCTCCCAGCGCGGCTGGAACTTGGCGTTGAACTTGTACAGCGACTCGATCTGGAACCAGCGCGACAGGAAGACGAGCAGGCCCCTCCAGGCGCGCAGCACCGGGCCCGCGCCCAGCTTCTCGCCGCGGGCGAGGGCGGCGCGGAACATCGCGAAGTTCAGCGACACGCGCGCGATGCCGAGCTTCGGGGCGGCCTGCAGCGCGGCCACGATGAGCAGCTCGTTCATGCCCGGGTCGGCGGAGCGGTCGCGGCGCATCAGGTCCAGGGAGACGCCGTCCCTGCCCCACGGCACGAAGTGCAGGACGGCCTTCAGGTCGCCGAACGGGCCGGGCTGCTCGTCCGCCTTGTGGGCGGTGGCGATCAGGCAGTCGCCGTCGCCGGGGTCGCCGATGCGGCCGAGGGCCATGGAGAAGCCCCGCTCGGTGTCGGTGCCGCGCCAGGCGTCGGCGGCCCGCTGGATGCGCTCCAGCTCCTGCTCGCCGAGGTCACGGATGCGCCGGACGCGTGTCTCGTAGCCATTGCGCTCGATCCGCTTGACCATCTGGCGCACGTTGCGCATCGCGCGCCCGGACAGGGAGAAATCCGCGACGTCCACCACCGCCTCGTCCCCGAGCTCCAGGGCGTCGAGGCCGGTCTCGCGGGTCCAGACCTGGCCGCCGGTCTCGGAGCAGCCCATGACGGCGGGGGTCCAGGAGTGCGCCTTGGCCTCGTCCATGAAGCGCTCGATGGCGCCCGGCCAGGCCTCGACGTCGCCGATGGGGTCCCCGGAGGCCAGCATCACGCCGGACACGACGCGGTACGTGACGGCCGCCTTGCCGCTCGGCGAGAACACCACGCCCTTGTCGCGGCGCAGCGCGAAGTGGCCGAGCGAGTCGCGGGCGCCGTGCTTGGCGAGCAGCTCCCGCAGCCGGGCCTCGTCGTCCTGGGTGAGGCGCGCGGCCGGGTGCTCGGGACGGAAGGCCAGGTAGATGGTGGTGAGGGCGGTGAGAAGACCCAGGGCGCCGAGCGAGAAGCCGACGGTCCAGGGGGTGCGGCCGGTGTAGTCCACGGGGCCCTCGACGCCGAACAGGCCGTACAGGACGTGCATCAGGCGCTCGGAGATGCTGGGGTCGCCGACCACCTTGTCCGGGTGGACGCTGACGATCACCAGGCCCAGGGCGAGGGAGCCGGCCCCGAGGACGACGAAGTTCGCCAGCGCCCGCCAGCGGCTGCGCGGGTCGGGCAGGGCGGCGAACTCGGCGCGGTGCCGGATCAGCAGCACGAGCAGCGCGATCGAGATCAGCACGCCGATGAACGAGTGCCGGTACGCGAACTGCGCCACGGCCCCCACGGGCAGCAGCACCACGGCGGCGCGCCACGCCCGCCGCTTGTGGCGGCGCAGGCCGTGCGCGAGCAGCAGCAGGAGCACGCCGCAGCTCAGCGCGAGCGCGGCGGCGAACGGCCCGAACAGGCCCGGCAGGACCTCGGCGACCATGTGCAGGCGGCTGTGGCGGAAGCGGGGGAACACGCCCGCCGCCACGTTCAGGAGTCCTACGAGCGTGCAGGCCCTGGCGACCCAGGTGGGGACGGCTTCGGGGCGGGGCCCGCGGAGGATGCGGCGCAGCCCACCCTTGCTCTCCGGACCCTCTGGAACCACACCCGACATTTCCCCATCTATCCTGACAGACATCGCATCCCGTAGTTCTGCGAGAGAGCTTCGATCCGGTGCCGAAGGCGGCATCCGGCGATATTGCGCCCTCTAGGACGGTCCTTCAGGGACACGGGTTCACTCCGAACCGGAAAACCGGCCCAAAGGTGACGGAAAAGGCACGCCAAGGCCGAGGAAAGCCCAGGCCAAACCCGGACCCAGGGCTCTGCCCCTGACCGGAGCTTGCCCTTCCGGCCCCCGGGGAGCGAACAGGCAGAAAGCGCAGGCAGGATCTTCCCATGGGTCTCACGAGCAACAAAGTGCTGGCACTCGCGATCGCGCTGGCCGTGCTGCTGTTCATCGGCACGGTCTGGCTGTGGCCGCGGCTGGCACGGCAGCACTGGCGCGCCGTCACCGGGCGCGTCGGGCTGCTGCTGGCCACCCAGGTCGCGGTCTTCGCGTCGGTCGGCCTCTTCGCCAACCAGACGTTCGGGTTCTACGCGAGCTGGGCGGACCTCTTCGGGCGGGAGACCGAGCAGGGGGTCGTCGTCGACCACGACGTGCTGAACGGCGAGAAGGGCCCGGTCAAGGTCACCGACACGCAGTCCGTGGACGTGCCCGGCGGGAACACCCCCCGGATCGGCGGCCAGATCCAGAAGGTCCAGGTACAGGGCCGGCACTCGAAGATCGCGAGCCCCGCCTACGTGTACCTGCCCCCGGAGTACTTCCAGCCGCAGTACCGCCACCGCACCTTCCCGGCCGCTGTCGTCCTGACCGGCTACCCCGGCACCGCGGAGGCCCTCATCAAGGGCCTGCACTACCCGCAGACCGCCCACAAGCAGGCCAGGAACGGCAAGATGCAGCCGATGATCCTGGTGATGATGCGGCCGACCGTGGCCCCGCCGCGCGACACCGAGTGCGTGGACATCCCCGGCGGCCCGCAGTCGGAGACCTTCTTCGCCAAGGACCTGCCCGACGCGATCACCCAGCACTTCCGCGCCGGCAAGAAGCCCGACTCCTGGGGGATCATCGGCGACTCCACGGGCGGCTACTGCGCCCTGAAGCTCGCGATGCACCACCCGCGCGTGTACGGCGCCGCGGTGAGCCTGTCGGGGTACTACAAGGCCGCGGAGGACGTCACCACGGGCAACCTCTTCCACGGCGACAAGAACCTGCGCAACCGCGCCAACCTCATGTGGTACCTGGAGCACATGCCGCCCCCGAAGACCTCCCTGCTGCTGAGCAGCAGCAAGAAGGGCGAGGGCAACTACAGGGACACCCTGAAGTTCATCGACAAGGTCAAGCCGCCGACGCGGGTCTCGTCGATCATCCTCGACAGCGGGGGCCACAACTTCAACACCTGGCGCCGTGAGATCCCGGCGTCGCTGGTGTGGATGAGCGGCCGCCTGACGGGCGGCTCGGACGTGCGGTAGCCCGTACGACGGGCTGTCTGGAGAACGGCTCGGAGGCACGGTAGCCCGTACGACGGGCTGTCTGACGGGCGGCTCGGACGTGCGGTGGCCCGTACGACGGGCTGTCTGACGGGCGGCTCGGAGGCGCGGTAGCCCGTACGGCGGGCTGTCTGACGGGCGGCTCGGACGTGCGGTGGCTCGTACGGCGCTTCCGGCCCCGCCGGGGCCGCACCGCCCCCTCCAGCGCCCACCCGACCCACCAGGGCGGGTGGGCGCACCTCTTCAGGGGGCCGCGGGGCCGTCAGAGGCCGTCGACCGAGGCCACCGTCTCCAGCTCGACGTCCGCGCGCGCGATGGCGCGCGCGTCGGCCGCGGTGGACCGCCGCAGGGCCTCGTGCAGCCGCGCGGGCGTCAGCACCCCGAGGAACCGCCCCGCACTGTGCTCGTCGATGACCGCGATCCACCCCGCGTCGTGCTGGAGCATCGTCGAGAACGCCTGCTTGAGGCTGGCCCCCACCGGCAGCCAGGCCTCCATGCGCCGCGCGTGCTCGCGCACCGTGCCGCCGCCCGCGCGCGCGTGCTCGGCGGAGATCCAGCCGTGCAGGTTGTTCTCGCCGTCCAGGACGACGGCCCAGCGGGCGTCGAGCTCCGCGGGCAGCGGGTCGTCCAGGTGCACCACCGGCGGCTGCTCCAGGTCGCCCTCCTCGATGGGCGTCACCGACAGGCGCTTGAGCCCCCGGTCCGCGCCGACGAAGTCCGCCACGTACTCCGTCGCGGGCGAGCCGAGGACGGTGGAGGGCGTGTCGAACTGCTCCACGCGGCCGTGTCCGTAGACGGCGATGCGGTCCCCGAGGCGGACCGCCTCCTCGATGTCGTGCGTGACGAACAGCACGGTCTTCCGTACGGCCTGCTGCAACCGGAGGAACTCGTTCTGCAGGTGCTCGCGGACTACTGGGTCGACCGCGCCGAACGGCTCGTCCATCAGCAGCACCGGCGGATCCGCCGCCAACGCCCGTGCCACGCCGACGCGCTGGCGCTGACCGCCGGAGAGCTGCTCGGGGTAGCGGCCGCCGTACACGGCCGGGTCGAGGCCGACCAGGTCGAGGAGTTCGGCGGCGCGCTCGCGGGCCCTGGCGCGCTTGACGCCGAGGAGGTGCGGCACGGTGGCCGTGTTGTCCAGGACCGTCTTGTGCGGGAACAGGCCGACTTGCTGGATGACGTACCCGATGCGGCGCCGCAACCGCACCGGGTCGATGCCGGATATGTCCTCGCCGTCGAGGAGTATCCGCCCGCTGGTGGGCTCGATGAGCCGGTTCACCATCTTCATCGTCGTGGTCTTGCCGCAGCCCGAGGGGCCGACGAGCGTGACCAGTTCACCCTCGCCGACCTCGAAGGACAGGTCGTCGACGGCGGTCGTGCCGTCCGCGTACCGCTTGGTCACGTGTTCGAACCGGATCATGGGTCCCCATTGTGGCGCGTGTGATGTGAAGGCCGTGTTGCGCCCGTCGTACGAGTCTCGGCGATTGTCAGTGCCCGGCGTTAGGGTCGCTGGACAAAGAGACGTGTGCGCGGCCACGGGCGGGCGTGTGTGGTCGACGTGTGTGGTCGACAGGACACGCGGCACGTGTGCGATGAAGCACAGGACCGGCCGGCATGGCCGACGGGGAATCGGGGGAGGCGGGGCGGGTGAGCAAGCGGAACTGTCTCGTGACGAACGACTGGATCTGCGGCGAGTACGTCCGCTCGCGCAGCCAGGAGTTGACCGACGCGACGGTGCAGCACATCGGCATCACCGCCGCGTCCGTGGCGATAGGCGTCGCGGTGGCGCTGCCGCTCGCGCTGCTCGCCCGGCGCTGGCGGTTCCTGGCCGCGCCGATCCTCGGCGTGACGACGGTGCTGTACTCGATCCCGTCGCTGGCGATGTTCTCGCTGCTGCTGCCGCTCTTCGGCCTCTCCGTGTCGCTGGTGATCACAGGCCTGGTCCTGTACTCGCTGACGATCCTGGTCCGCAACATCCTCGCGGGCCTGCGCGCCGTCCCCGAGGAGGCGAGAGAGGCGGCCAGGGGCATGGGCTACGGCCCGGTGCGGCTGCTGTGGGAGGTCGAACTGCCGCTGGCGCTGCCCGCGCTACTCGCCGGCGTACGGATCACCACGGTGTCCACGGTGGCGCTCACCACGGTCGGCGCGATCGTGGACTACGGCGGCCTCGGCACGCTGATCCTCGACGGCCTCGACACCCAGTTCAAGGCCCAGGTCCTCACGGCGTCGGTGCTGTGCGTGCTGCTCGCGCTCGCCGCCGACCTGTTGCTGCTCGCCCTCCAGTACTGGCTGACGCCCTGGACGCGGGCGCGTCGCATACGTACGGGCCGCTCCGCGCGCACGGCGGACGCGGCCCCCGGGGTGGGCAAGGTGGCTGAGCCCGTATGAACGCGATATCCGGTGCCTACGACTGGCTGACCACGTCAGCCAACTGGCAGGGCGAGAAGGGGGTGTGGCACCGCCTCGCCGAGCACCTGTACTTCAGCGGGGTGTGCCTCGCCGTGGCGTGCGCCGTCGCGCTGCCCGTCGCACTCCTCCTCGGGCACATCGGCAAGGGCGGCGCGCTCGCGGTCAACATCTCGAACGTGGGCCGCGCGGTGCCGACGCTCGCGGTGCTCATCCTCCTCACGCTCACCCCGCTCGGGGAGCACGGGGACGTGCCGACGCTGATCGCCCTGGTGCTGTTCGCCGTGCCGCCGCTCCTGACGAACGCGTACGTGGGCATGCGCGAGGTGGACCGCTCGGTGGTGGAGGCCGCGCGCGGCATGGGCATGAGCGGCCGCCAGGTGTTCGCCCGGGTCGAGCTGCCGCTGGCGTACCCGCTGGTCATGACGGGTGTGCGGTCGGCCGCCGTACAGGTGGTGGCCACGGCGACGCTCGCCGCGATGGCGGGGGAGGGTGGCCTTGGCCGGATCATCACCGCCGGGTTCAACCTCCAGAACACCCCGCAGGTGGTCGCGGGCGCCTTCCTGGTCGCGGTGCTCGCGCTGGTCGTGGAGGGCGTGCTCGTCCTGCTCGGGCGGGTCTTCGACCCGATGCGGGGACGGTCCCGCGTGAGCGGCTGACGACCCGGTCCCCCAATCCTCCCAACCCTTCCGACCCATCCGACTCTTACGGTTCCCCAGGCCCCGGGGCCCGGCCCCGGACCTCGTCACTCTCGAATGGTGGTTCACCGATGAACAGCAGGACGCGTCGCGCGCGGCGTATGACAGGGACGGCCGCGGCCGTCGTGGCGCTGGGCGCGGGGCTCGCCGCGTGCGGCGGCGACAGCCTGGAGGACGACGACAAGGGCTCGGGCGGCGGCAAGGGCGAGATCGTGGTGGGGTCGGCGCGGTTCACCGAGCAGAAGGTGCTCGCCGAGCTGTACGCGGGCGTCCTGCGGGACGCCGGCTACGACGCGTCGGTGAAGACCGTGCAGAACCGCGAGGTGTACGAGCCCGAGCTGAAGAAGGGCTCCATCGACGTCGCACCCGAATACGCGGCCACGCTCGCGGAATTCCTCAACCGGAAGAAGAACGGCGCCGACGCGAAGCCGGTCGCCTCCAGTGATCTTGATACGACGGTCCGCGCGCTGACGAAGCTGGCCGAGCCGCAGGGCCTCAAGGTGCTTCCCGCGGGCAAGGCGGTGGACCAGAACGCGTTCGCCGTCACCGCGAAATACGCGAAGGAACACAAGCTCAAGACGCTTTCCGACCTCGGCAGGTCGGGCGAGAAGGTCAGGATCGCCGCCGGCGACGAATGCGAGACGCGGCCGTTCTGCGCGCCGGGCCTGAAGGCGAAGTACGGCATCGACGTCGCCGGAATCGACCCCAAGGGCGTCGGCACCACGCAGTCCAAGCAGGCCGTGAAGAACGGCACGGACCAGCTCGTCCTGACCACCACCACGGACGCGACGCTGAAGAACTTCGGCCTGGTGATCCTGGAGGACGACAAGAAGCTCCAGAACGCCGACAACATCCTCCCCGTCGTGAACGGGAAGTCGGCGGGCGGCAAGGAGGTGGCGGCCGCGCTCGGCAAGCTCACCAGGACGCTGACGACCGAGGACCTCATCGAACTGAACCGCAAGGTCGACGAGGAGCGGCAGAAGGAGGACGACGTCGCCGCGGACTATCTGAAGTCCAAGGGCCTGATCGACAAGTAAACGGGAAGGAGGCGCGGCGTAGGGGCGAAGCGAGCGCGCGGTGCGCGTGCCGGGTTGCGGAATCCAGCCGGAGGAGATGGAGTGACCGGTCGGAGAAGAAGAAGCGCGGCAGGGCGGGGAGTTGCGGTGGGGGCACCGGGATTTTGGCGGGCGAGGCACCAGACTTCGCCTACGCGCGGTAAGTTTCTGGCCATGCCACGTGGACGTCACCGCCATTCCCCACCGCTGCACAGGCTGCTTCCACCCTCGGCGGTCGCAGGCTTCTCCCTCGTCTGCGCCGGCGGCGCCTGGCTGTTCGCGGAACCCGTCGTCCTGCGCGGTCTTGCCGCCGCCGCGGCCGCGAGCGCCGTCGCCGGCTCGGTCGTGATGCGCCGCTGGGACCGGGCCGCGGGCAAGCGGGTCGCCGAGCTCGGCCGGGTGCGGGCGAGCGAGGAGTGGCGGTACGAGGAGCGGATAGCGGAGTGCGAGTCCGACCTCGAGGAGGCGCGCGCCCTGCGGGCCAAGCTGGAGAACAAGCTGCGCGCCAAGCGGGCGGAGCTGGCCGCGCTGCGTAACGAGCACGCGGCGCTGCTGCGCCGGTACGCGACGGCGGAGACCGAGCGGGCCAGCGCCCTCGAAGGGCAGCGGCTGCTCGCGATGGAGACCACGTCGCCGCTCGAGCTCACCGGCGGCACCTCGGACGAGGCGGTCCCCGCCGGTACGAGCACACTGACGGCGGCGCTGTACGGCAGGGCCAACGCGGCCCTGGACGGCCTCACGGCCCCGGCCGGGCCGGACGGGGAGGCCACCGCCAAAGGGAGTGAAGAGCCCGCCGGGCCCGGGGACGAGCACGGGGACGCCCACGCGCAGGAGCCTGACGGGGACGGACACGAGCGGGCCGCCGCCGACCACGGCCACGACCACGTGACGGTCCCGGCCGCCGCGGCCGTCGTGCCGCCGGCGCAGGTCCGTCAGCCCGCCGAGGAGGGCGGCTTCGACTTCTTCGGCACGAAGAGCACGGCGGCGAAGAGCACGGCCCCGGCCGAGCTGGACGCCGTGCAGAACGAGGACCTCGCCGACGTGGTGGGCGAGGAGGCCCTCGCGGTGCACAAGGCGGAGGCCGAGGCCGAGTTCAAGCCCGCGGACGCGGCGACCGCCGCGGAGCGCGGGGTGGGCCAGGTCATCGACCTGACCGCCCACGACGAGACGGAGCAGATCGACATGCAGGGCCTCCGCACAGCCCTCCGGGCCTGACCGGCCCCTCCGGCCCCCGGGACGGGCCCGCCCCACCCTGGCCGTGGCGCGGGGCATGGGGCATGAGGCACCTCTCGCCAGGCTCGGCCCCTGTGGCGTGGCCGAACGCCCTGCCGGGACTGCCAGCTGGCGGGGCCCCGGCTCTGGCCACGGCCCTCCACAGAGCGGCACCGCCCCGCTCGGGCCGGTCCCACCCACCCGCCCCCTGCCCCGGCGCGGACCCTGGCGGCGGCCCCGTCGAGCCCGGCCCGCGGCCCGGCCATACGCCCCCCTGCCTGGGCGGGCCCACACACCCGCCCCCACCCCTGGCGCGGGTCCTGCGGCGGCCCGGTCGAGCCCGGCCCGTTGCCCGGCCACACGCCCCCAGCCCGGGCGGGCCCACCCACCCGCCCCCACCCTGGAAGGCATCAAGGCGGACGCCATGGCCCAGCCAAATCGCAGGGACGGTCGGCGAGGGCCTGGGATGGACAGCCGAGGACGCCTCCGCAGCCGCTCCGCGCAGGCCGAACCCGTCGAGCCGGACAGTCACAGGCGTCCGGGGAGGGGGGAGATTCCTGTGACGGGAAGCCGAAAGCGCGCCCGCAGCGCCCAGCGCGGCCCGCGAACCCAGCGAGCCGGATGGCACGGACGACCGGCAGAGGCCCCTGCGACGAGGGCGCGCCCGCAGCGCTCCGCACCGGTGTCCCGGACCTGTCGCAGCCAGACGGCCACCGACGGGCGGGTAGAACGCTCGGCGCCGGACACCCGAAGACACACCCGCTGCATCGCACACCAAACCCGACCCTTGGCAAGGCCGAGCAGCCACGGGTAGGCGGGCGGGAGATTCGGTAACGGACACCTCAAGACCCACCCGCAGCACGCTGCGCCAGACCCGGGCCCGGCGAAGCAGGGCGGTCGCGGGCGGACAGTTGGGGGCTTGTGTGACAGGCACCCGAAAACGCACCCGCAGCGCTCCACGCTGGGCCCGACCCGGAGCCACAGGCGAGCGGTAACAGGGATCTGTGGCGGACACCCGAAGGCGCATCCGCAGCGCCCCGCGCCGACCCCAGCCAGACGAAGCCAGGTGGTCATGGGTGGGTGGGAGAGTCGGTGACGGGCAGCTGAAGGCGCATCCGCAGCGCTTCGCGCCGACCCCCACCGGGCGAAGCCAGGTGGTCATGGGTGGGAGGGTGGGAGAGTCGGTGACGGGCAGCCGAAGGCGCATCCGCAGCGCTTCGCGCCGACCCGGACCGGGCGAAGCCAGGTGGTCATGGGTGGGTGGGTGGGAAGGTCGGTGACGGGCAGTCGAAGGCGCAGCTGCAGCGCTTCGCGCCGACCCGCACCGGGCGAAGCTAGGTGGCCATGGGTGGGCGGGCGGGAAAGTCGGTGACGGGCAGCCGAAGGCGCAGCTGCAGCGCTTCGCGCCGACCCCAGCCAGGCGAAGCCAGGTGGCCATGGGTGGGCGGGTGGGCAAGACGAGCCCCGCCAGGCCTCAGGCCATCCACCGCTCGGGCCGCGCAGCCCCACGCCCCGTCCGCGACCGCTCCGCCTGCCCCCGCAACAGCTCCCGCGCCTCGCCCGCAGGCCGCAACCGCGCCGTCACCGTCTTGCTGGCCCCGGTGTCCACCTTCACGTCGGCGACGCCCTTGAACCGCTCCCAGGGCCCCTGCACCAGCCGTACGCTCTGCACCTTCGCATGGGGCACCAGCGACAGCCGCCGCCGGAACAGCCCGTGCCGCGCGGCGAACACCGCGTCCGTGACGGCGAGCCCGTGCCCCTTCCACCACACCGGGACGCACCACGCCGCGCGCGCGGGCGGCCGGGACAGCTCGTCGGGGCCGGGCACCCGTACCCCGGGAAGGATCTGCGTGATCACCGCCTCGGCCAGGGCGCGCGGGGCGACCGGCACGAGCACGCCGTTGGCCGAGCCGGCCACGTCGAGTTCCACGCGCACCCACCCGAACCGCCGCCACAGCAGCGGCTCGACGAGCCGTACGGTCTGCACACGGCCCGGCGGTACCGTCTCGTGCGCCTTGTCGAGCAGGCCGTGGTCCAGGCGCAGCCCGTCCGGGGACTCGCCGACCGTCCAGTCGTACTCGCCGATGAAGCGGCCGAGGCTGCTGGCGAAGGCGCCGCCGAGCATGGGCAGCGCGGTCACGACGACGGTCCAGGGGTTGTGGGTCGCGAACCACAGGGCGGTCGGTACGACCAGGGCGGCGAGCAGGAGCGCCCAGGGCGCACCGGTGAGCAGGACGGACAGGGCGAGCATGCGCGGCGGTACGTGCAGGAGCTGCCGGGAGGGCGCCTCGCCGACCTCGCGGGCCGTCTCGGGGGCGAATCCGGCGGCCCGGGCGAGGAGCTCGGCCCGCAGCGCGCCCGCGTCGCGCTCGCCGAGGTAGGCCAGCTCGTCCTTCTTGTCCGTGCCGACGACGTCCAGCTTCAGCTTGGTGACGCCCACGACGCGGGCGGCGAGCGGCTGGGTCAGGTCGACGGCCTGGAGCCGGTCGAGGCGGATGTGCGCGGTGCGCCGGAACAGCAGGCCCGTACGGATGCGCAGCTCGGTGTCGGTGACGGCGTAGTGCGTGAACCACCAGCTCAGGAAGCCGTACAGGGCGCCGCCGACGACGACGGCCGTGGCGACGAGGGCGAGCGAGACGGCGGTCATGTCGGCCAGGCGGCGCTGGGTGCCGTTCGGGTCGTGGAAGGCCCAGCCGACGAGCACGGCGACCGGCGCCCAGGCCCGCCGCAGCGGCGTCACGGGGTGCAGCCGCCGCTCCCCGGGGCCGGGAGCCGACCCCGCGACCCAGGCCCGCACACCGCCCACCGCCGCACTGGGCGCCTCGCTCACAGCACCCCCGGGCCCGTCGGCCACCGCACCGCCCGCAGCTCCCCCGGCCCCACCGGCCACAGCACCACCCGCGGGTAGGGGAGCCCCGGGCTCCGGCGTCCCTGCGGGCTCTCCGCGGGCCCCCGGCGCCCCGCTCACAACCCCGCCGATCGGGCCTCGCCGAGCTCGGTGAGGCGGTCGCGGAGGCGCTCGGCCTCCTGCGGGTCGAGGCCGGGGATGCGGGCGTCGGTGGCGGCGGCCGCCGTGTGCAGTTGGACGCCGGCGAGGCCGAAGTAGCGCTCCACGGGTCCGGAGGTGACCTCGACGAGCTGCATGCGCCCGTACGGCACGACGGTCTCCTCGCGCCACAGCACGCCGCGGCTGATGAGGAGGTCGTCGGCGCGCTCGGCGTACCGCCACGAGCGCCAGTTGCGCTCCAGGAGCAGCCAGCCCCAGGCCGCGAGGGCGAGCGGCAGCACCGCGAAGGCCGCCCAGGCGGGCCCGGCGAACAGGCCGAGCAGCACACCGGCCGCCACCGCGAGCGGCACCAGCCAGACCACGAGCAGCATCCGGCGCATCCGCAGCAGCCCGCGCGGCAGCCCCGTCCACACCGGCTCACCGGCGGGCGCGCCCGCCGCCGTCCCCGACCCCGTCTCCATGCCTCCAGCGTACGTACGGCATCTGACAGTGGCGTGGCCGCGTGCGTACGTCAGACTGTGCGCATGAGCCCCACGACCGAGCACCCCGGGAACACGCAGACAGTGCGGCCGGCGCCGGGTACGGACCTGACCGAGACGACGGTCGGCGTCGGCGGCGCGGCCGAGAGCACCGACATGGTCCTCAACATCGGCCCGCAGCACCCGTCCACGCACGGCGTGCTGCGCCTGCGCCTGGTCCTGGACGGCGAGCGGATCCAGCACGCGGAGCCGGTCGTGGGCTATATGCACCGGGGCGCGGAGAAGCTCTTCGAGGCGCGCGACTACCGGCAGATCGTGATGCTGGCCAACCGCCACGACTGGCTGTCGGCGTTCTCCAACGAGCTGGGCGTGGTGCTCGGCGTGGAGCGGATGCTCGGCATGGAGGTGCCCGAGCGCGCGGTGTGGACCCGCACGCTGCTCGCCGAGCTCAACCGCGTCCTGAACCACCTGATGTTCCTCGGTTCGTACCCGCTCGAACTGGGCGGCATCACTCCCGTGTTCCACGCGTTCCGGGAGCGCGAGGAGCTGCAGAACGTCATGGAGGAGATCTCCGGCGGCCGCATGCACTACATGTTCAACCGGGTCGGCGGCCTCAAGGAGGACCTGCCCGCGGGCTGGACCACCCGCGCGCGGGCGGCCGTCGCCGCGGTGCGCTCCCGCATGGACGTGTACGACCGCCTGGTGCTCGGCAACGAGATCTTCCGGGGGCGCACGCGCGGCGTGGGCGTGCTCTCCGCGGAGGCGGTGCACGCCTACGGGGTGAGCGGTCCGATCGCGCGCGCCTCGGGCGTGGACTTCGACCTGCGCCGCGACGAGCCGTATCTGGCGTACGGGGACCTTGCCGGCGTCCTGAAGGTGGTGACCCGCGAGGAGGGCGACTGCCTGGCGCGCTTCGAGTGCCTCCTGGAGCAGACGCACAACGCGCTCGACCTCGCGGACGCCTGCCTGGACCGGATGGCCGAGCTGCCGCCGGGGCCCGTCAACCAGCGCCTGCCGAAGGTCCTCAAGGCCCCCGAGGGGCACACGTACGCGTGGACGGAGAACCCGCTCGGCATCAACGGCTACTACCTGGTGTCCAAGGGCGAGAAGACGCCGTACCGCCTCAAGCTCCGCTCGGCCTCGTACAACAACATCCAGGCGCTCGCCGAGCTCCTGCCGGGGCAGCTCGTCGCCGACATGGTGGCGATCCTGGGGTCACTGTTCTTCGTGGTCGGCGACATCGACAAGTAGCTCCGCCGGCTCCGCACGGCCGGTGGGCAGCTCCCCTGGGTCCGCGTCCGCGAGCGGTTCCTCCAGAACTGCGTCCATGAGCGGTTCCTCCGGACCCGCGTCCGTGAGCGGTTCCGCCAGCCCCGCGTCCGCGAGCAGCTCTTCCACGCCGGTGCCGACGGGCTGGAGGAGCCACCCGAAGTCACCGAGGCCCCCGCGCGCGGTGAGTTCCGCGGCCTCGCCCGCGCGCGCGAGGGCGCGGACGTACGCGGCCGGGTCGGTGGCGGCCAGGGACAGCGGCGGACGGCCCCCGCGCACGCCCAGGGCGCCCAGGGCGGCCCGCTGGGTGAGCAGCCGCCCGCCGGGCAGGGCGCACGCGTCGAGCGCCACGTGGGCGGTGATGTCGCGGCTCCCGTCCGGTACGGGCGCCGTCTCCCGGCCCTCCCGGAAGCCCGTCAGCGTCCCGAAGGGCGGCCGCGCGCCCCGGGCGTGCGCGTAGTCGACGGCCACCGCGAGCCCGCGGCGCAGCGTCGCCACCGCCGCCGCCCAGGCCGCGTCCCGGGGGCGGCCGATCTCGGCGCGCAGCCCCGGCTCGGCGGCGAGCGGCCACCAGCGCGCCAGCCAGTCGGCGTCCGGACCGGTCACGGCGCCGCCGAGCTCCTCCGTGCCGTCGTCGTGGACGAGGACGCGGCGGGGCGCCCCGTCGGCGGCGACCTCCACGACGTCCAGGGGGACGTTGTCGAGCCACTCGTTGGCGAAGAGCAGGCCCGTCACACCGGCGGGCGGCTCGGCGCACCACGTGACGCGCGGGTCGAGGCCCTCGGGGCGCGCGGCGCGTTCCACGGCGTACGCGCGCGTGCGGGCGGCCACGTCGGCGGGCAGGCGGTCGAGGACACCGGTGGTCAGCTCGGCGCGACCGGCGCCCACGTCCACGAACGCCAGTTCCCCGGGGTGCCCGAGCGCGGCGTCCACCCGGCACAGGAGCCGGGCCACGGCGGCCGCGTACAGGGGCGAGGCGTGCACGGACGTACGGAAGTGCCCGGCGGGTCCCTCGGGCCGCCGGTAGAAGCCGTACGGCCCGTACAGCGCCTCCTCGGTGGCCTCCCGCCAGCCCCGTGCCGGTACCCGCGTCTCGTGCGTCACAGCGAGAAGGCTAAGCGGGCCTCCACCTTGGGGAGTACGTGACGGCGGCACGGATCGCTCCTCGGGTTGACCCGGGGGCCCGGACGGGTTGCCTACGCTGGGTTACGTGCAGCGCCTCTATGACTTTCTCCGCAGGCACCCGACGGGGGTCGACGCCTTCTGGGCGCTCGTCCTCTTCGGGATCTCCGGGCTGAGCGTGGTGGCCGTGGCCGACACCGAAGGCCACGAGCCGCCGCTCGTCGTGATCCCGGTCATGCTCGGCCTGTCCCTCGTCGTGGCGCTGCGCCGCAGGATGACGGAGCGGATGCTCGTCCTGGCCGCGGTGATCGGCCTCGCGCAGCTGGCCTTGGACGTGGAGCCGAACCCGGCGAACTTCGCCATGCTGGTGATCATCTACACGGCCGCAGCCGACGGTGCCCAGTGGGCCTCGCGGTTCGCCCTCGCCGGGGGCCTCGCGGCCGCGCCGCTGGCGCAGATGCGCTGGCCGGAGGAGCAGGCGAGCACCTGGGGCCACGTCTTCGTCACGGCCTTCACCGTCGTGCCGTTCGCGCTCGCCTGGGTGCTCGGCGACTCCATCCGCACCCGCCGCGCCTACCTCGCGCAGCTGGAGGAGCGCGCCGCCCGCCTGGAGAAGGAGCGCGAGGCGCAGGCCAAGGTCGCGGTGGCGGCCGAGCGGGCCCGGATCGCGCGGGAGCTGCACGACGTCGTCGCGCACAACGTGTCGGTGATGGTCGTCCAGGCCGACGGCGCCGCCTACGTCCTCGACGCGGCGCCCGAGCAGGCCAAGCAGGCCCTCGCGACGATCTCGGGTACCGGCCGGCAGGCGCTCGCCGAGATGCGCAGGCTGCTCGGCGTACTCCGCACGGGCGAGCCCGAGGAGAGCGGGGAGTACGTCCCGCAGCCGGACGTGGAGCAGCTCGACGAGCTCATCGAGCAGGTGCGCGGCGCCGGTCTTCCGGTGGACTTCAAGGTGGAGGGCACGCCGCGCCCGCTGCCCAGCGGCGTGGAGCTGACCGCGTACCGCATCGTGCAGGAGGCCCTCACCAACACCCGCAAGCACGGCGGCGAGAACGCCGGGGCGAGCGTCCGGCTCGTCTACTTCGACGACGGCCTCGGGCTGCTCGTCGAGGACGACGGCAAGGGCGCCCCGCACGAGCTGTACGAGGACGGCGGCGCCGACGGCAGCGGGCACGGCCTGATCGGCATGCGCGAGCGCGTGGGCATGGTCGGTGGCACGCTGGACGCCGGACCACGGCCGGGCGGAGGATTCCGCATCAGCGCGCTGCTGCCGCTCAAACCCGCACACTGACACCTGTCACCGGTACGTCGGCACCGGTCACCGGTACACCCGGACCGCAGTGCCGTGGTTGACTCCGCCCGTGGGGCGCGGCCGCGGCCCGCTCCCGCCGACGCTCTGCCGCCGATCCACCCCGAAGGGACCGTGTGATGTCCATCCGCGTGATGCTCGTCGACGACCAGGTGCTGCTGCGCACCGGATTCCGGATGGTCCTCGCCGCCCAGCCGGACATGGAGGTCGTCGCGGAGGCGGGTGACGGCGTCGAGGCCCTCCAGGTGCTGCGCTCCACACCGGTCGACGTGGTGCTGATGGACGTGCGCATGCCCAAGCTGGACGGGGTGGAGGCGACCCGGCGCATCTGCTCGGCGCCGAACCCGCCGAAGGTGCTGATACTCACGACCTTCGACCTCGACGAGTACGCCTTCTCGGGCCTGAAGGCGGGCGCCTCCGGGTTCATGCTCAAGGACGTGCCGCCCGGCGAGCTGCTGGCCGCGATCAGGTCCGTGCACAGCGGTGACGCGGTGGTGGCGCCGTCCACGACGCGGCGGCTGCTCGACCGGTTCGCGCCGATGCTGCCCGGCGGGTCCGGGCAGCCGCAGCTCAAGGAGCTGGAGCGGCTCACCGAGCGCGAGCGCGAGGTCATGGTGCTGGTCGCCCAGGGCCTGTCGAACGGCGAGATCGCGGCGCGGCTCGTGCTGTCGGAGGCCACCGTGAAGACGCACGTCGGCCGCATCCTGACCAAGCTGGGCCTGCGGGACCGGGTGCAGGTGGTGGTGCTCGCGTACGAGACGGGCCTGGTGCGGGCGGGCGGTGGCGGCGGCGCGGGCTGAGCGCCCCGGGGTCCCTGGGCCTGGGGGAGCGACCCTTACCGCAGCACCCCCTCGATGAACTCGCTGCCGAGCCGGGACACCACCCCCAGGTCGAGCTGGTGCTGCACGTACCGGCCGCGGCGGCGCGTGGTGATCAGCGCGGCCTTCTTCAGGACGCTCAGGTGCCGGGATATCTCCGGAGCGGTCATGCCGTGGGCGTCGGCCAGCTCACCCGTGGTGTACGCCCCGCGCGCCAGGTGGCGGCAGAGGCGCATCCGCACCGGGTGCGAGAGCGCGGCCATGCGGCGGGTGAGCTGCTCCACGGAGGCGGGCTCGGTCAGGCCGGGGGACGTGATGGGGTAGGTGATCGAGGACTGCCAGCCGTAGCGGTGCAGGACCATCACATGCGGCCAGCCGAGGCTGGTCGGCACCAGGACGAGGCCGCCGTCGCCGGTCCTCGTGCGGCCCACGGCCATCTTGTCGATCGTGATCAGCCGTGCCTCCTCGTCCAGGGACACCGCCCCGGACATCGCCTTCAGGGCCTCCCCGAGGCCCTTGCGGCGCAGCAGCTCCGTCTTGTGCCGGGCGTCGGCGGCGAGCTGATGGCTCACCCGGGCCCAGGTGTCCGCGAAGAACGCCTCGTCGCAGTCCTGCATCAACTGCCGGAACCAGGCCCGCACGGCGGGCGGGTCGTCCAGGAGCCGCTCGGTGAACGCCACTTGGTGCTCTCCCCGGGCGGCGGCCAGCTCCAGGGCGTGGCGGCGCATGTCCTGGTCGTGCAGCGGGTCCGTCACGCGGTTCTGGTCGTAGGCGAGCTGGCAGGTGAACTCCAGAGCGGCGTCCACGAACTGCTCGTCCGACAGCTTGTCGAGCTGGTCGAGCTCCTCGGCGAGCGTGGCCCCGGGCAGGGCGCTCTTGCCGGGCAGGCCCGCGAAGGGCGCGAACACGTCCGAGAACGTCGTCCGCCACAGGAAGTCCGCCTCGCACAGGCGGTCCGCGAGACCCTGGTCGAGGCGCGCGGTGACGGCCGTCGCCCAGCCCTGCAGCCCCGGGTGGTGACCGGTCTCGGACAGCGCGTGCAGCGCCATGCCGAGCTCGGCGAGGGGCGAGGGCACCACATGGACCCGCTCCGGCGCCAGGCCGGTGATGTCGATGCTCACGCTCATGATCCCCATGGTGCACCGCGCCACTGACATCGCCGCCGTCGATTGACGACTGGCGTCAATCGACGGGACCTGGCCGCCCGGCCTTGGGCAGGGTGGAGTCATCGCAGGGGCCGCGACGGCGCCGCTCCGGCGATGTCGGGGCCGCGACGGCGCCGCCCCGCACGGACGGGCCTCGCCCCGTCCCCCCCGATCGCCCACTCCCGTTCGCCCGCCCCCGTCATCCCAGCACCCTCAGCACCCCTCAGCACCCTCAGGAACCGTTCCGCGCCCTTCGGACCGCGTCCGCGAACGAGGGGCGGGCTCGGTCGCCCTCCCCTTGCCCGTTAAGTACCCTTTGTCATGAAAGGTCGTATGCCATGAGTGCCACCCAGCAGTTCCTGCTCGACAGCTACCGCGCCGCTCAGCACGGCCAGGCCGCGCCGCCTGCCCCCGGTGTCCACGACTGGCAGGTGGTGCGCGAGGTGCGCGACTACGGCCGGTTCCAGGCCGTGATCCGCGAACGGCCCGCACACGGGCGCGTGCGGGCCGGGCTCGCCCGCTTCGTGAGCGCTCTCAGGGGAGCCGGCGTACGAAGTCCGCGACCGCTTCCCTGACGTCGCCAGCCGTCCACGCCAGGCCCGGTCCGTTCACGGTGACCTCCGTGACGGACAGGCCGGGCGGGCCGTACGGGAACCAGCGCCAGAACAGCAGGGTCCCCGTCTGCTCGGCCTGCGCGAGGGCGGCCTCGTTCAGGACGTCGGGCGGGTACGGCAGCCACACCTGGAACTGGTGGGTGTGCGGCGGTGCGGGGTGCACGCGCGACCAGGGCACCGGGGACGCCGCGAACGCCTCGGACAGGGCGTCGGCGACCACGCGCGCGTGCGCCACGTACTCCGGCAGGCGCGGCAGCACCCGCCGCACGCCGAGCAACGCCGACAGGGCGGTCGGGAACTGCTGGAAACCGAGCCCTCCGTAGCGGTGCCGCCACGCCCGCGCCTCGTCGACCAGCGTCCGGGGACCGGCGAGCGCGGCACCCGCCAGGCCCTCCAGGGACTTGTAGAACGACACGTACACGCTGTCCGCGAGCCCCGCGATCTCGTCCAGCGGGCGGCCGAAGTGCGGCACGCACTCCCACAGGCGGGCCCCGTCGAAGTGGACGACGGCGTCCCGTTCGCGCGCGGCGGCCACCACGTCCTGGAGCTCGTCCCACGTGGGCAGCAGGAAACCGGGCTCCCGGAGGGGCAGTTCGAGCATCAGAGTGCCGAACGGCTCCTCGACGTCGCGTACTTCCTCGGCGGTGGGCGGGCGCGGCGCGTCCGTGGGATGCACCGTGCGCAGCCCGGACACCGCGCCCAGGGCGCCGCGTTCGTGGACCTCGGGGTGGGAGCGCGGGTGCAGGGCGACGACCGGGTTGCCGGTGCGGCCCGCCCAGCAGCGCAGGGCCACCTGCTGCGCCATCGTGCCCGTCGGGAAGAACGCGGCGGACTCCTTGCCGAGCAGCCGCGCGACCTCGTCCTCCAGGTCGGCGACGACCCCGTCGCCGTACATGTCGGCGCCCTGGTCCAGGTCGGCGACGTCCGCCGCGCCCTGGGTGAGGTCGGTCAGGCGCTCACCGAGCGGGACGGTCGCCGGCGGGCGGGACAGCAGCCGCCGGGCGCCCCGGGCGGCCGCCACGCGCCGGGCGTGCTCGTCGGACTCCTCCGGCGCCGCCGCGGCGGCCCCGGTGCTCTCCTGCGGGGTGCTCTCCTGAGGGGTACTCCCCCGCGGGCTGCTCTCGTGCGGGGCGGGCGCGTGCGGAGGGGACGCGTGCGGAGGAGGCGCGTCGCGCCGCGCGTCGTGTGCGGTCATCCACAGATCATCCCGCGCGGTCGTACGAATGCCCACAGCCTGTGGACAGCCGACGGCGCCGCGCCAACCGATCGCGTTAGCATGACGAGAAATCGTCCGGTACCCCGAGCGGACTGGAACGGAAGGCGTCATCGCGTGAACGGACCACACCGGCCGGAGCAGCACTCCGCCCGATCGGACACGGGCTCGGACCCCGCCGACCGCCCCGCGCGGCTCACCGTGGGCGTCGTCGGCGCGGGCCGCGTCGGCCCCGCCCTGGCCGCCTCGCTCCAGCTCGCCGGGCACCGCCCCGTGGCCGCCTCCGGCGTGTCCGACAGCTCCGTCCGGCGCGCCGCCGCACTGCTGCCCGACGTGCCCCTCGTCTCGCCCGCGCAGGTCATGGAGCGCGCCGAGCTGGTGCTCCTGACCGTCCCCGACGACGCGCTCCCGGGCCTGGTCGAAGGCCTCGCCGAGACCGGGGCGGTGCGCCCGGGCCAGCTCCTGGTGCACACCTCCGGGCGGTTCGGCACCAAGGTCCTGGACCCGGCGCTGCGCGCCGGCGCGCTGCCGCTCGCCCTGCACCCCGCGATGACGTTCACCGGCACCTCGGTGGACGTCCAGCGCCTGGCCGGGTGCTCCTTCGGCGTGACCGCGCCCGACGAGCTGCGGCTCGCCGCCGAGGCCCTGGTCATCGAGATGGGCGGCGAGCCCGAGTGGATCGCCGAGGACGCCCGGCCGCTGTACCACGCGGCGCTCGCCCTGGGCGCCAACCACCTGGTGACCCTGGTCGCCGAGTCCATGGAGCTGCTGCGGGATGCGGGCGTGGCGGCCCCCGACCGCATGCTCGGACCGCTCCTCGGCGCGGCCCTCGACAACGCCCTGCGCTCCGGCGACGCCGCCCTGACCGGCCCCGTCGCGCGCGGGGACGCGGGCACCGTCGCCGCGCACGTCGCCGAGCTGCGCAAGCACGCGCCGGGCACCGTCGCCGGCTATCTGGCCATGGCCCGCGCCACCGCCGACCGCGCCCTCGCGCACGGCCTGCTCAAGCCGGAGCTAGCCGAGGACCTGCTGGGCGTGCTCGCGGGCCCCGGGGCGGCGGCGGGCGGCACCGACGGATTCCGTGACGGCGAGGCGGACGGAGGAGACCGATGAGCGGCACGCCGATCCAGGTGCTGCACACCGCCGACGAGCTGCGCGCCCGCGCGCGTACGGGCCGTCGGGCCGTCGTCATGACCATGGGGGCCCTGCACGAGGGCCACGCCACGCTGATCCGGGAGGCGCGCCGGGCGGCGGGCCGGGACGGCGAGGTCGTCGTCACGGTGTTCGTGAACCCGCTGCAGTTCGGCGCGGGCGAGGACCTGGACCGCTATCCACGCACCCTGGAGGCGGACGTCAAGACCTCCGAGCAGGCGGGCGCCGACGTCGTGTTCGCCCCCTCCGTGGACGAGGTCTACCCCGGCGGCGAGCCCCAGGTCCGCCTCAGCGCCGGCCCCATGGGCACGGTCCTCGAAGGCGCCACCCGGCCCGGGCACTTCGACGGCATGCTCACCGTCGTCGCCAAGCTGCTGCACCTCACCGCCCCGGACGTGGCGCTGTTCGGCCAGAAGGACGCCCAGCAGCTCGCCCTGATCCGCCGCATGGTGCGCGATCTGAACTTCCCCGTGGACATCGTCGCCGTCCCCACGGTCCGCGAGGAGGACGGCCTGGCCCGCTCCAGCCGCAACCGCTACCTGTCGCCCGCCGAGCGCCACACCGCGCTCGCGCTCTCCCGCGCCCTGTTCGCGGGCCGCGACCGGCACGCCGCCCAGGAGGCCCTGCGCGCGCGGGCGGCCCTCGCCCCCGCCACCCCGGAGCGCGCCGACGCGCTGAACGCGCTGGGCGAGTCCCGCGCGGCCGCCGACGCGCACGCCGTCGCCCAGGCCGCGCCCGCCGGTCCCGAGGCCGTCCTCGCGGCCGCGCGGCAGGTCCTCGACGAGGCGGCACGGCTGCGGCCGCCCCTCGTCCTCGACTACGTGGCACTCGTCGACCCGTCCGACTTCCAGCAGGTCACACGGGGGCACCAGGGGGAGGCGGTGCTCGCCGTCGCCGCGAAGGTCGGCACCACCCGCCTCATCGACAACATCCCGCTGACCTTCGGAGCCCCGGCATGAGCGCCCGCCCCCGGGCGGCCCGGGCCCCCGGCCACCGCACCACCGCGACCGGAGATCGGAGCCCCCGGATGAGTACCACTGGCATACGGCTGCACGCCCCGGCCCCCGGCTGGTCGCTCGACGCCGACGTCGTGGTCGTCGGCTCCGGCGTGGCCGGCCTGACCGCCGCCCTGCGCTGCGCCGCCGCGGGCCTGGAGACCGTGGTCGTCACCAAGGCCCGCCTCGACGACGGCTCGACCCGCTGGGCCCAGGGCGGCATCGCCGCCGCGCTGGGCGAGGGCGACAGCCCCGAGCAGCACCTCGAGGACACCCTCGTGGCGGGCGTCGGCCTGTGCGACGACGAGGCGGTGCGCACCCTCGTCACCGAAGGCCCCGACGCCGTACGCCGCCTCATCGCGACCGGCGCCCAGTTCGACGCCGCCGCCGACGGCGACCTGGAGCTGACCCGCGAGGGCGGCCACCACCGCCGCCGCATCGCGCACGCGGGCGGCGACGCGACCGGCGCGGAGATCTCCCGCGCCCTCGTCGACGCGGTCCGCGCGCGCGGCATACCGACCGTCGAGAACGCCCTGGTCCTCGACCTGCTGACGGACGACCAGGGGCACGCCGCGGGCGTCACCCTGCACGTCATGGGCGAGGGCCAGCACGACGGCGTGGGCGCCGTGCACGCGCCCGCCGTGGTGCTCGCCACCGGTGGCATGGGCCAGGTCTTCTCGGCGACGACGAACCCGTCCGTGTCCACGGGCGACGGCGTGGCCCTCGCCCTGCGCGCCGGCGCGGAGGTCTCCGACCTGGAGTTCGTCCAGTTCCACCCCACGGTGCTGTTCCTGGGCGCCGACGCCGAGGGCCAGCAGCCGCTGGTCTCCGAGGCGGTGCGCGGCGAGGGCGCCCACCTGGTGGACGCGGACGGCGTGCGCTTCATGGTGGGCGCCCACGAGCTCGCCGAGCTCGCCCCGCGCGACATCGTCGCCAAGGGCATCACGCGCCGCATGCAGGAGCAGGGCACCGAGCACATGTACCTGGACGCCCGCCACTTCGGCGCCGCCATGTGGGCGACCCGCTTCCCGACGATCCTCGCCGCCTGCCGCGCCCACGGCATCGACCCGGTGACCGAGCCCATCCCGGTCGCCCCGGCCGCGCACTACGCCTCCGGAGGCGTCCGCACCGACCAGTACGGCCGCACCACCGTGGCCGGCCTGTACGCGTGCGGGGAGGTCGCCTGCACGGGCGTGCACGGCGCCAACCGCCTCGCCTCCAACTCCCTGCTTGAGGGCCTGGTCTACGCCGAGCGCATCGCCGCGGACATCGCCACCCGGCACGCCGGGAACGCCCTCCACCCGCGCGTGCCCGCGCCGGTGGCCGCCCCGGAGCAGCCCGCTCACCCGCTGCTGCCCCCGGAGGCCCGGTTCGCCATCCAGCGGACCATGACCGAGGGCGCCGGAGTGCTCCGTTCCGCCGCCTCGCTCGCCGAGGCCGCCGAGCGGCTCGCGCGGATCCACGCGGACGCGGCGGGCGCGCTCGCCGAGGACGGCAAGACCGCCGAGCCGGGCGTCGACGCCTGGGAGACCACCAACCTCCTGTGCGTGGCCCGCGTCCTGGTGGCGGCGGCCCAGCAGCGCGAGGAGACTCGTGGCTGCCACTGGCGTGAGGACCACGCGGCCCGCGACGACGCGGCGTGGGGACGCCACATCGTCGTACGCCTCCAGGCCGACCGGAGCCTCGCCATCCACACCACCGACAACGCCCGCTTCCCCAGCACCCAGGAGCAGTGACCGACGTGAGCACCCCCGAACTCCCCCTCGCCGACACCGGCTGCGGCGACGCCTGCGGCTGCGGCGGCGACGACGCGCAGGACTCCATGGAGTGCGGTCTCGACCCGTCCCTCGCCCAGCTCCTGGCCGACGCCGGCCTCGACCCCGTCCAGGTCGAGGACGTCGCGCACCTCGCGATCGCCGAGGACCTGGAGTTCTCCCCGGACGCCGTGGACGTCACCACGGTCGCCACCATCCCCGAGGACGCCGTCGCCACCGCCGACTTCACCGCCCGCCAGGCGGGCACCGTCGCAGGCCTGCGGGTCGCCGAGGCCATCGTCTCCGTGGTCTGCTCCGACGAGTTCGAGGTGGAGCGGCACGTCGAGGACGGCGCCCGGGTCGAGGCCGGTGACGTGCTGCTGAGCATCACCACCCGCACCCGCGACCTGCTCACCGCCGAGCGCAGCGCGCTGAACGTGCTGTGCCGCCTGTCCGGCATCGCCACCGCCACGCGCGCGTGGGCGGACGCCCTGGAGGGCACCAAGGCCAAGGTCCGCGACACCCGCAAGACGACGCCGGGGCTGCGCTCCCTGGAGAAGTACGCGGTCCGCATGGGCGGCGGCGTCAACCACCGCATGTCGCTCGCCGACGCGGCCCTGGTCAAGGACAACCACGTGGTCGCCGCGGGCGGCGTCACCCAGGCCTTCAAGGCCGTCCGGGACGCCTTCCCTGACGTGCCCGTCGAGGTGGAGGTCGACACCCTGCACCAGCTCCGCGAGGTCGTGGACGCGGGCGCCGACCTGATCCTCCTGGACAACTTCACGCCCCTGGAGACCGAGGAGGCCGTCGCGCTCGTCGACGGCCGGGCCCTGCTGGAGTCCTCCGGCCGCCTCACCCTGGAGAACGCCCGGGCGTACGCGGAGACGGGCGTCGACTACCTGGCCGTGGGCGCCCTCACCCACTCCTCGCCGATCCTGGACATCGGCCTCGACCTCCGGGAGGCCGTCGAGGCCCCCGCGCGCGGGGCGGAGTAACGCGCCATGTTGCTCACGATCGACGTCGGCAACACCCACACCGTCCTCGGGCTCTTCGACGGCGAGGACATCGTCGAGCACTGGCGGATCTCCACCGACGCCCGCCGCACCGCCGACGAACTCGCCGTGCTCCTCAACGGCCTGATGGGCATGCACCCGCTGCTCGGTGAGGAACTGGGCGACGGCATCGACGGCATCGCGATCTGCTCCACGGTCCCGTCCGTCCTGCACGAGCTGCGCGAAGTCACCCGCCGCTACTACGGGGACGTACCGGCCGTCCTGGTGGAGCCCGGCATCAAGACCGGCGTGCCCATCCTCATGGACAACCCCAAGGAGGTCGGCGCCGACCGCATCATCAACGCGGTCGCGGCGGTCGAGCTCTACGGCGGGCCGGCGATCGTCGTGGACTTCGGTACGGCGACGACGTTCGACGCGGTCTCCGCGCGCGGGGAGTACGCGGGCGGCGTCATCGCGCCCGGCATCGAGATCTCCGTGGAGGCCCTCGGCGTCCGCGGCGCGCAGCTCCGCAAGATCGAGCTGGCCCGGCCGCGCAGCGTCATCGGCAAGAACACCGTGGAGGCCATGCAGGCGGGCATCGTCTACGGCTTCGCGGGCCAGGTCGACGGCGTCGTCCGCCGCATGGCCCGGGAGCTCGCGGGCCCGAAGGGCGACCCCGAGGACGTCACGGTCATCGCCACCGGCGGCCTCGCCCCCATGGTGCTCGGCGAGGCGTCGGTCATCGACGAGCACGAGCCGTGGCTGACGCTGATCGGCCTCCGCCTGGTCTACGAACGCAACGTGTCCCGTACGTGACGCCGTGCCAGGCAACCCTGCCGCGCGGCCTGGGGTCTCTCCTGGGAGGGGTTCTGAGCGGGTGTGGGGGCTGGGTGCCTGATGGACGGGAAACGACGGCGGCGTAGGGCAGGGCGGGCCCTCGCGGGCGCCGCGGCGACGGCGGCGCTCGTACTCGGGGCGCCCGCGGCGCAGGCGGCGACCCCGGACCCGCCCACGGTGCGGTCGTCCGTCTCCCCGCCGCCCGAGGAAAGCCCGCGCCCGCCCGCCCGGATGGCCGACACCGGGGCCGGGGTGCTGCCCTGGCTGGCGGCGGGCGGAGCGGCGGCCCTGGGCGTGGGCGCGGTCGCCTTCGCCACAACCCGCCGCCGCCCGGACCGCCCCCACCACGACGGCTGACCTGGCCGGGGCCGGGCGGGCACGGGCGGCACCCAGCCGCAGCGCTGGGCGCCGGGGCCGGGCGGACGACGCCCGGGAGCCACGGGTGGGCCGGCGGGAAAGAAGGGCGAACCGAGCGAGCGGCGGCCCCAGGGCCGCAATGACGTGCCGGGCAAACGGGTGAGTTAAGACGATTTTGTCCCCTCCGCACGTATCGTCACCCTATGCCCACGCCATACGGATCCCGGGGCGGCATGGCCTTCGGCGCGCAGGAGCTGCGAGTGCTCCGCCGCGCCCTGGCCCTCGCCCTGCACCCCAGTACCGCTCACGCCCTCGACGACCAGGCCGTGCAGGAATGCGTGCGCCTCGCCGACGACATCGACGAGGCGGTGCGCGAAGGCGCACGGCTGCGCGCCTTCCTGGTGGCCGACCTCGCGCGCTACCGGGCCGCTCTGCCCGGCACCGCGACCGGGTACCTGGAGCTCCTGGACGACGTCCTCGCCACCGGCTACCGCCCCGCACCCGACGACCTCGCCGCACTCCGCGCCCTGCGCGCCAACCCGCGCGCGGGAGCCCTGCTCGCCCGCTGCGAGAGGCTCGCCGAGCGCGAGGTACGCGTCCGGCTCGCGGCGGGCGCGGCGCGCCCCGTGCCTCGCCCCGCCACCCCCCGCCCCCTCGTGCCCCAGTCCCGTACCCGCCTCCTGGCCCTGCCCGGCGGCCGCGCGGCGGCCGACGACAGCGGGTCCGGGCCCCGGCCGAACCCGCCCGCGGAGCGACCCGCGGCCCCGCCGGAGCGGCCGCGCCCGGTGCCCACCCCGGCGGAGGTGTTCCCGCCCAAACGCCCGGCGCCGCCGACCGCCCCGTCGCAGCGTCTCGCCGTGGGCTAGCTACGCTGGGGGGCATGGAATACGTCTCCGCGCTCGTGCCCCCCGTAGTGATGGCCGTGTTCTTCATCGGCCTCATCGTGACCATCGTCAAGACGCAGGGCGGCGCCAACAAGGCCAAGGAGGACGCCGCGGTCGACGCGGCGATCACCCGAGCCGAGGCGGCCCGGCAGACGCCCAGGGCCGGCGACGCCTGAGGTCCGGCCACCACCGCTCACCGGCGCCCGCCCCGCACACCCCCGGCGTACGGCTCGCTCACCTCTGCGAGCCGTACGCCCTTTTTGTCCATAAAAAAGACATTAAGCCCGTTACTGCCAGCTGATCCCGGTCTGGCGGGCTCCGGCCCGCTCCGGCCTCCTCCGCCCGGGCCCGCCCCCCATTCCCGGCTTCAGTGACTTGGGTCACTTCTCCCACTATTGTTCTGGTGTGCCTCGCCCCTTGGGAGAACTCGAAGACGCAGTGATGACGCGGGTGTGGAAGTGGAACCGCCCGGTGACCGTTCGAGAAGTCCTGGAAGACCTTCAGCAGGAACGGTCGATCGCGTACACCACTGTGATGACCGTTTTGGACAATCTCCATCAGAAGGGCTGGGTGCGCCGCGAAGCGGAAGGCCGCGCCTATCGATATGAGGCGGTCTCCACCCGCGCCGCCTACGCCGCCGCACTCATGAACGAGGCCTGGTCGCAGAGCGACAACCCGGCGGCCGCTCTCGTCGCCTTCTTCGGCATGATGTCGCCGCAGCAGCGGGAAGCCCTCAGCGACGCGGTCCGCATGGTTGAATCCCACGAGACCCCGGCGGGCACGGCCCTCCCGGCGCCGCCCGAGAACCCCCCGAACCCCGGCGGCCCTGACCGCGCGGACGGGCGATAGCGTCCGCCCATGCCGGCTGAGCACGACGAAGTCCCGGCGGAGCGTGGCGAACTCGCGCCGCTCCGCGACCACCCCGCAAATGCGGTCTCCGTGCGCAGGGCCCGCACCGCCGATGTGCCCGCCGTGCGCGCCCTGCTCGACCCGTACGTCCGCCGGGGCATCCTCCTCGACAAAGCGACCGTCATGCTTTACGAGGACATCCAGGAGTTCTGGGTCGCGGAACGCGGCGCTGGCGGCGGCAAAGCGGGCACGGTGGTCGGCTGCGGGGCCCTGCACGTGATGTGGGAAGACCTCGCCGAAGTCCGCACCCTGGCGGTGAACCCCGAGGTCAAGGGCGCCGGCGTGGGGCGCAGGCTGCTCGGCGAGTTGCTCCGGACCGCGCGTTGGCTCGGGGTCCGGCGCGTTTTCTGCCTCACCTTCGAAGTCGACTTCTTCGCCAAGCACGGCTTCGTGGAGATCGGCGAGACGCCCGCGGATACGGTCGACACAGATGTCTACGCCGAGCTCCTTCGTTCCTATGACGAGGGGGTCGCGGAGTTCCTGGGCCTCGAACGAGTGAAACCGAACACCTTGGGCAACACTCGGATGCTTCTGCATCTGTGATCGTGACCGGGCTATTCCGCGCTGTCACATGCCCAGGTTCCCTATGTCCGAAACGCGCATGTTTCCCGCGATCCCGGGGCACCGGTCTCTCCCAGGGGTTTGTGTTTTCCCAAGAAAAGCGGTTTGCTTTCCGACGTACTGCAGTGCTGCATATAACAGGGGGCGGCGAATCGGCGGCGCACGCCGCGGCGTCCGGCCCTGAAGTTATCGATGAAAGGAAATCCGGTGGCACAGAAGGTTCAGGTCCTTCTTGTCGATGACCTCGACGGCGGCGAGGCGGACGAGACCGTGACGTTCGCGCTGGACGGCAAGAGCTACGAGATCGATCTCACCACCGCCAACGCGGACAAGCTGCGCGGACTCCTGGAGCCGTACCTCAAGAGCGGGCGGCGTACCGGAGGCCGCGCGAGCGGCCGCGGCAAGGGGCGCGCCCCGGCGGCGAGCAGCAGCCAGGACACCGCGCAGATCCGCGCCTGGGCGAAGGAGAACGGCTTCGAGGTCAACGACCGTGGCCGCGTCCCCGCGTCCATCCGTGAGGCCTACGAGAAGGCCAACGGCTGATCACTCGCCCGCCGCAGCCGGACCCGGTGGCACTGCGTTGCCGCCGCGTCCACCAGGCGCCCGAGATCGGAGCCCGCGGCGGAGCCGGAACGGGGGTCGGTTCCGCTGCCGTCGCGTGCCCGCGCCGCCGTCCGCGGCGCCCGGGCCGGCAGTGACGTCAGCGACGGCAGCCCGGCTTCCACCTCGCGTCCGGGCTCCGGGGGGCGCAGCCACACGGCCGCCCCCCGCGAGCCGGCGAGCCCCGGGGGCGTCGGGGCGTCGATCAGGCCGCCCGAGCCGATCGCGGTGAGGTCCAGGGGCACACCGCCCCACTCCAGCCAGTCGAGCAGCCCCGGCAGCTCCTCGGCGCTGCCCGCGGCCACGAAGAGCCCCATGGCCGTGCCGTGCAGGGCCACGGGCGCGTACGGGCCCAGGTGGCGCAGCGTGGCGAAACCGGCCTCGGCCGGCAGTCGCAGCACGTCGAAGCGGACCCCGGTCACCAGCCGGACGGCCGCCCCGGGCGCCGCCCCGGGCGCCACCGGCCAGCCGAGCTCCCGCTCGTACCACCGTCGCACCGGGTCCTCCCACCGCGCGCCGTCGCGCTGCTCGGCCGGCGGCCTGGGGTGCGGAACGCGGGAGAGGGCCATGCCCGGAGCAACCGCCCCGGGCGGACCCGGGTTACGGGCCGCATCACGCAGGGTGCCATCCTGGACGCGTACGGTGGCGAAAACGGGGGCGCGTCGGAGCCCGTCCCGGCGCAAGGGTGTTCGCCCGTAGCGGAGGGAACCGGTGTGCGCCGCATGGAGTGTCCGTGCATACGGGTAAGACATCCCTAGTGGGGAGGGGCGACACGCGGTGTTCAGGCGTCTCACGTTCGCCAACGGCGTACTCATGGCGAGGGTGACTGCCTGGCCTGCGGGAACATCGTCTCGCACCATCGGGTTGGAGCATGTGTCGGCGTATGAGTCAGGAAGCGTTCCCTACCGTAGTGAGGGTGATCCGGACGGGTGTCGGCAGTTGGAATGAGCGGTCCCCGCTTGCGGGACTAAGCTGCGGAAGGACAGGGAGGGGACCGACCCCTTACTGCCTGACCGCTCTGAGGAGCGATTAACGATGTTCGAGAGGTTCACCGACCGCGCGCGGCGGGTTGTCGTCCTGGCTCAGGAAGAAGCCCGGATGCTCAACCACAACTACATCGGCACCGAGCACATCCTCCTGGGCCTGATCCACGAGGGTGAGGGTGTCGCCGCTAAGGCCCTGGAGAGCCTCGGGATTTCGCTCGAGGCGGTCCGCCAGCAGGTGGAGGAGATCATCGGCCAGGGGCAGCAGGCCCCGTCCGGCCACATCCCCTTCACCCCCCGTGCCAAGAAGGTCCTGGAGCTGTCGCTCCGCGAGGCCCTTCAGCTCGGCCACAACTACATCGGCACGGAGCACATCCTGCTCGGCCTGATCCGCGAGGGCGAGGGCGTCGCCGCCCAGGTCCTGGTCAAGCTGGGCGCCGATCTCAACCGGGTGCGGCAGCAGGTCATCCAGCTGCTCTCCGGCTACCAGGGCAAGGAGACCGCCACCGCCGGCGGTCCTGCCGAGGGCACGCCCTCCACGTCCCTGGTCCTCGACCAGTTCGGCCGGAACCTCACCCAGGCCGCTCGTGAGTCCAAGCTCGACCCGGTCATCGGGCGCGAGAAGGAGATCGAGCGGGTCATGCAGGTGCTGTCCCGCCGCACGAAGAACAACCCCGTCCTGATCGGTGAGCCCGGCGTCGGCAAGACCGCCGTCGTCGAGGGCCTCGCCCAGGCCATCGTCAAGGGCGAGGTGCCCGAGACCCTCAAGGACAAGCACCTCTACACCCTCGACCTGGGTGCCCTGGTCGCCGGCTCGCGCTACCGCGGTGACTTCGAGGAGCGCCTGAAGAAGGTCCTCAAGGAGATCCGCACCCGCGGCGACATCATCCTGTTCATCGACGAGCTGCACACGCTCGTGGGTGCGGGTGCCGCCGAGGGCGCCATCGACGCGGCGAGCATCCTCAAGCCGATGCTGGCCCGCGGCGAGCTCCAGACCATCGGTGCGACCACCCTGGACGAGTACCGCAAGCACCTGGAGAAGGACGCGGCCCTGGAGCGCCGCTTCCAGCCCATCCAGGTCGCGGAGCCGTCCCTGCCGCACACGATCGAGATCCTCAAGGGCCTGCGCGACCGGTACGAGGCGCACCACCGCGTCTCCATCACCGACGAGGCCCTGGTCCAGGCCGCCACCTTGGCCGACCGGTACATCTCGGACCGCTTCCTGCCGGACAAGGCGATCGACCTCATCGACGAGGCCGGTTCCCGGATGCGTATCCGCCGGATGACCGCGCCGCCGGACCTCCGCGAGTTCGACGAGAAGATCGCGGGCGTGCGCCGGGACAAGGAGTCGGCGATCGACTCCCAGGACTTCGAGAAGGCCGCGTCCCTGCGCGACAAGGAGAAGCAGCTCCTCGCCGCGAAGGCCAAGCGCGAGAAGGAGTGGAAGGCCGGCGACATGGACGTCGTCGCCGAGGTCGACGGCGAGCTGATCGCCGAGGTCCTCGCGACCGCCACCGGCATTCCGGTCTTCAAGCTGACGGAGGAGGAGTCCTCCCGTCTGCTCCGCATGGAGGACGAGCTCCACAAGCGCGTCATCGGCCAGAAGGACGCCGTCAAGGCGCTCTCGAAGGCGATCCGCCGTACGCGTGCCGGTCTGAAGGACCCCAAGCGCCCCGGTGGCTCGTTCATCTTCGCCGGCCCGTCCGGTGTCGGTAAGACCGAGCTGTCCAAGGCGCTCGCCGAGTTCCTCTTCGGCGACGAGGACGCGCTGATCTCCCTCGACATGTCGGAGTTCAGCGAGAAGCACACGGTGTCGCGGCTCTTCGGTTCGCCCCCCGGTTACGTGGGCTACGAGGAGGGCGGCCAGCTCACCGAGAAGGTGCGCCGCAAGCCGTTCTCCGTCGTCCTCTTCGACGAGGTCGAGAAGGCCCACCCGGACATCTTCAACTCGCTGCTGCAGATCCTGGAGGACGGTCGCCTGACCGACTCCCAGGGCCGGGTCGTGGACTTCAAGAACACGGTCATCATCATGACGACCAACCTCGGCACCCGGGACATCTCCAAGGGCTTCAACCTGGGCTTCGCCGCCCAGGGCGACACGAAGACCAACTACGAGCGGATGAAGAACAAGGTCTCGGACGAGCTGAAGCAGCACTTCCGTCCCGAGTTCCTCAACCGCGTGGACGACGTCGTCGTCTTCCCGCAGCTCAGCCAGGACGACATCCTCCAGATCGTCGACCTGATGATCACCAAGGTGGACGAGCGCCTGAAGGACCGGGACATGGGCATCGAGCTCTCCCAGTCCGCGAAGGAGCTCCTCGCCAAGCGCGGGTACGACCCCGTCCTGGGCGCGCGGCCGCTGCGCCGCACCATCCAGCGCGAGGTCGAGGACACGCTCTCGGAGAAGATCCTCTTCGGCGAGCTGCGTCCGGGCCACATCGTGGTCGTCGACACGGAGGGCGAGGGCGAGACCGCCAAGTTCACCTTCCGCGGCGAGGAGAAGGCCGCGCTGCCGGATGTGCCGCCGATCGAGTCGGCGGCGGGCGGCTCGGGGCCGAATCTGAGCAAGGAGGCGTAGCCCTTCGCGGGCGCGCTTGCGGGGCTGCCCCGGACCGTTTCGTACGGTCCGGGGCAGCCCCGTTTTCCGTTCATGTGGTTATAGCGTTCCAGTAGGAGTTGAGAACCTCGACCTTGGCGTGGGGGAAGTACCGCTGATAGTGGTCGGCGGGCAAGTAGTGGTGGCCCGCTGGTGCGATCACGACCTCGCGTACGTTGGGGAAGACCCCGGCGAGGGCGGAGAGATCTTCAGTGCCGGAGAGTGCCCACAGCCGGAGTGTCTCGATACCGGGCATCTCTGGCGCGTCGTGTAGCTCAGGCAGTACGGGCCGGAACAGCAGGAGGTTGTCCAGGGAGGGGTGACCAGCCAGCTCCTCATAGTCCGGAGCGGCCAGTTCGCATTGCCCCTTGCTCAGGTGGAGGCGTTTCAAGGTGCGCCAGCGTGTGAGGCCTTTCAGGCCGCAGGTGCCGATGGCCCCGGGCTGGAGAAAGAGCGAGTGCAGTGGGGCATCGACTGGTAGCCACTCAGCGAGGTCGCTGCCGTTCAGTGGGTGGCTGATACCGAGTGTGTCCAGCGACGTGAGTTGTTGCAGCCCCGGCAGGGGTCCAGGTTCGCGGCACGGCATCAGTTGCAGCCAGCGCAAGTCCAGCGCAGCCAGTGGCTCCAGATCGATCGATGGGGCGCAGTCGGACAGCGTAAGTGTCTCAAGGTTCCGGATCCGACAGAGGGGGCGCAGATCCCGTAGCACTGGGTTGTCGAAGACGGCTAAGCGCTCAAGAGCGTCTGGATCGACGAAGGACAGCAGTTCCTCGGCGGTATAGGAGCCGGTAAAGCTGACGGCTCGAAGTGGGCCCAACCGCCGCAGTGCTTCTGCTTGCGCCCTGGTCTTGGCGGTGAAAGACGTGCCTCGCTGTACGAGACGCGTGAGCACCTCGTCAGCGAATTCTTGGGTGTCGAAGTCACTCCAGGCGCTGAGCAGTTGGCTGCTCACTCTGCCGTCTTCGTGGTCTCGGTAGCGCTTGAGGACCGGTAAAGCGAACGGACCGCCTACCAGCGTGGCAGTGTGTACTACCCCCAAGGCCTCGTCGTCCGAAAGTCCCTCCGGGCCCGGTAACAGCTCAAGGACCAGGGGGCCCGCCTCTGCCAAGGCGCGGGCCTCTGCTGCCGTGCGGGGTGGTATCAGGCCCGCTGCTCGGGACTCGACCTCCTGGCGTACGGACGGGTCCAGGGTGGTGGCGTCCTCCAGGCAGGCCAGGGCCAGGAGGCTTACGCGGGGGGAAGAGTCCGCCGCCAGGAGGTGGCGGAGGAGGCGGGCGCGTTCTTGGGGGCGGGCGTGGGCCACGGCCATGCGGATGACGTCCTCCCACTGGGGGTCGCCCGCGTGGTGCACGAGGACGTCGAGGTGGCCGTCGGCCACGGCGGCCCGCGCGCCCAGGTAGTCCTGGAAGGTCCGGTGGACGAAGTGGACGACCCCGGGGGCCGGTTCGCGGAGCAGTCCGCTGCGGAGCAGGAGGTGGCGGAAGACGGCTTCGGTGTCGCCCTGCTGCGCCGCTGAGGCGATGTTCGGCAGGGCGCGCTCCAGGAGCAGCAGGGCGCCGTCGTGGTCCATCTCGGTGCGGCCGCTGAGGATCAGGCCGTAGGCGAGGGACTGGAGCAGTTCGAGACGGGCCTCCTCGGTCAGCTCGATGCCGTCGGGGGCGCCCATGCCGCGCTCCCGGTCGCGCCGGGTGAGGAGCATGGACAGCGCCGCGTCGTACAGCTCCTTGCGGCCCTGCGGCAGGAAGCCGCGCCGCTCGCGGTGCAGCGCGCAGATGAGGCCGCACATGAGGGGGTTGGTGGCCATGAGGGCCAGGTCGCGCTTGGTGCGCAGGGCGGTCAGGAGCGTGTCCTCGTAGTCGCGGGCGTCGGCGGCGGCGTGCCAGCGGCGGACGAAGGTGGTGACGTCGGCCCGCTTCATCGGCGCGAGGGTCAGTTCCCGGAAGCCCTGGTCGGCGAGCCAGGTGGGGCGGACGGCGGTGGGGCGGGTGGTGACGAGCCACTGGTTGCCGGGGTAGGCCCGGGTGAGGTCGAGGAGCCAGTCGCGGGTGCGGGTCCGGTCGGCGGCCGGGACCTCGTCGATGCCGTCGACCATGACGAGCCCGCGCCCGGCGGTCAGGACGCGCTCGGCCCAGCCGGGCGGGGCGGTGTGCGGGCAGCTGACGGCGGTCAGGAAGGCCTCGGGGGCGGGCAGGGTATCGGCGCGGACCAGGGTGCGCAGGGGGAGCACGAAGGGGACGGGCGCGCCCTGCCGGGCGGCGGTGACGGCCAGCCACTGGACGAGCGTGGTCTTGCCGGAGCCCGCGTCGCCGCGCAGCAGTACCCGCGCGTGCTCGGCGAGGGCGGCGTCGGCGCGGAGCTGGACGGTGACCGGGCCGCCGTCCGGGAGGCTGTCGAGCCGGTCGTACGCCTGGGTGTCGGCCCCGCTCGCCTCCAGGCTGAGGTACGCGACTTCGAGGGGCCAGCGGTCGGGGGACTCGCGCAGGTCGATGCCGTAGATGGTGATGCGGTTCTGCTTGTCGGCGATGTGGGGGAGGTAGCGGCGCTCGAAGGAGGCGTCCTGGGCGCTGGGGCGGGGGCCCCGCCGGATCAGCTCGTCGACCTTTGCGATGAGTTCGGCCTGCGTACGGCTCTGTTCCACCAGGGTGCGGGCGACGAAGGTGCTGCGCTGGGTGAAGAAGTGCAGGACGTGGACGCACGCCCACTCCGTGACGGAGTCGAGGAACACGGTGGCGTCCGCGGAGAGTCCCACCGGGGCGGTCGAGTGGGTGTGGAGCTTGCGGGCGAGTTCGCGGTGGCCGAGGTGCACGGCTTGGACGTCGTCCATGTCGAGGTCGCCCAGGGCGAGCAGGCGCCGCGCGAGGGCGTCGGTGACGGCGGCCTCCTCGTCGGCGGGGAAGGGCGCCTCGCCCGGCGACTCCACGGCGTGGCGGACCAGCCGGCCGGCCAGCTTCCGTACGCCGCGCTCGTCGAGGGTGCGTCGCTCGCCCCGGAACGAGACGAGGGCGGAGAGGCGGACGGGCCGGTCGGCCAGGCCCGCGCCCGGCCCCTCCCGGACGAACAGCTTCCGCACGAGCGGGACGAGGGCGCTGGAGGCCAGGCGCGTACCGAGGACTGCGGGATCCATGCGCGCTCCCTACCCCTGAGCAACCCCGGAATACGCGCCTCGCGCACGGGGTGCGTCGCGCGGCACCAGGACGGCGCTTTGGAGCACCCGAAGGCGGGAGGAGGCGCCCGGGGGCGCGCACCGAACACCGCACTCTGGGTACCGGGGCCCCTCACCAACACGGGGCCCCTCACCAACGCCAGGCTCATCCCCAACACCGGGCTCATCCCCAACACCCGGGCGCTGCAATGGCGCGGGACGCGCACGGCCCCACCGGCCCCCTACGCGTGCGGGGCGCCGTCGACCGCGCCCACCGCCTCCCGCAGGACACGGGTCAGGTCGGCCTCCGTGGGCAGCAGTTGGCGTCCGCGCGGGGGCAGCGAGGTGTACGTCGCCTGGCCGCTGCTCGTCTCGATGAGGACGCCGATGGTGGGGGCGTCGCGGTCAGGGTCGCGCACCCGCTCGTCCACCGCCCTCACCTGCGTGTCCAGGCGGACCAGATGGGTGGGGCGGGCGGACGTCGTACCGAGGGCGCAGGCGACGTAGCGGCGCAGCGGCAGGTGGTAGAAGAGCAGGTCCACGCGGTGGTACTGGTCGCCGGTGAGCACGGGGTAGCGGCAGCCGACGAAGGCGAAGCCGGTGCCGAGGCCGGTGAGGAAGCGGACCATCCGTGCCGCGATTGACTCCTCGTACGGGGGCTCCTGCTGCCGCTCCGGCTCGTCCAGGCGCAGGAAGTCCAGGCGGTAGGGGTCGCGGGCGAGTTCGTCGAGGGCGGGGGAGCCGTCCGGGAGGGTCAGGTCGTGCGGCGGGAGGGTGCCCGCGCGCGGGGCGCTGCCCTGGGCGAGGTGCAGCCGCTGCCGGATCGCGAGGTCCAGGTGCGCCCGCGACCAGCCGTGGCGAACGGCCTCGGTCGCGTAGAAGTCGCGCTCCGCGCGGGTGTGCAGTTTGTCGAGCAGCACCGTGATGTGGCTCCAGGGGAGCTGGGCGACCGGGCGGTGCGCGATCAGCGCGGGCCAGGTGTGCGCCATCTTCGGCGTCTGCACGAGGTTCCGGTACGAGAAGATCCGCTGCCGGGGGAAGGCGCCGCGCAGGTCCGTGGCGAGCCGCGCCACGGTGCCGGTGCCCCAGCCGTCCTCGGCCTGCCGGGCCAGGATCAGCTTGCCGATCCGCCAGTACATGTGGACGAGTTCGGTGTTCACGGCCCTGCGGGTGCGGAGCCGGGCGCCCTCCGCGGTGGCCTTCGCCTCGGCCAGCAGATCTTCGTACTTGTGCATGGGGCGAGGCTCGCGCAGGCGCCGCCCGGCGGGGGCGGGAATGTTGCGCGGTCATCCGAACGTGTGCGGGGGGGTTTGGGAGTTCGGGGGTGGAGTGGGTGACGGGCCCGCTGGGGACCACCGCTGGACGGTGGTCCCCGCGGTGTCAGGGCGACACCGCCACGTGGATGCGGTCGGGCAAGGCGTCCTGTCCGCGCACGCGGCGGGCGAACACCTCCAGGTACGCGAGCGTGGGGTGGGAGGCCAGCGCCGAGACGTCGACTTCCTCCGTGACGCTCGTGATCAGCAGGGTGTCGAGCGCGGGAAAGAGGCCCAGGACGAGGTGGCTCGTCCTGTCGAAGCGGTCCGGGCAGTGCAAGGTGAGGACGCGGACGGTCGGCAGGCTCAGGCCGGGCGGGGTGTTCGTGAGGCTGGTCGTGGGCAGGAAGAGCTCGGTCAGGCGGGGCAGCCGGGCCAGGGCGCGCCAGTGCGCGGGTGACGCGGGGTACTCGTTGCGCAGGCAGGTGACCGTCTGCAGACTCTGCCAGCGGTCCAGACGGCCCAGGTCCGGCACCTGGCCGTGGAGACTGCCGAGCGTGAAGCTGTGCAGGGGTGCCTCGGCGGGGAACAGGGACAGGCTCCACGGTTCTTCGACGGCGTCGACGTGCAGGTCGGTCAACGCGCCCAGGGCAGTACGCGCCTCGGGACCGAGGCGCCCGGGCGGGACGCCGAGGCGCAGGACGGTGGGCTCACAGACCGTGATCAGGCCCGACGCCGCCTCCGCCGAGACCGTGTCCCGGATGTCCAGTGCCTTCGGGCGCAGACCCAGACGATCCAGCTCGTCGATCTGCTCGTCGGTGTGGAGCGTGACCTGTGTTCTCCCGTCGTCGAGGGGGACGATGACCCGCTCCGCGTACTGGCGGCAGTCGAAACGGTGCCACCCCCACATGAGCTGACTGCGAACGGGAAGATGCGGGTGGCTCACGAAGCGGGCGAGGAACGGAATCGCCGCGTCCGACCCGGCATGCGTGGCCGCGACGACGACGAGGTGGGCCTCGTCCTCCGTCAGCCCCTCCGGCCCCGGCAGCAGATCCAGCACCATCGCCCCCACAGCCCCGAGGTCCTTGGCGGCTTCGACCGAGGAAGGCGGGATCAGCGCCGCCGTCCGCCGCTCCACCTCCTGCCGTACGGCCGGGTCCAGCTCCGCCGCGTGCTCCAGGCACGCCGCGGCCAGCAGGTGGGCCCGCGCCCGGCCCCGCTGGTCCGGGTGCTGGTCCCCGCAGGCCAGCAACTCCCGCAGGAGCTCGGCCCGTTCCCGGGGGCGGGCCTGGGCGACGGCCATGCGGACGACGTCCTCCCACTGGTCGTCGGCCCCGTGGCGGGCCAGGACGCCGAAGTCGCCCTCGTCGACCGCGGCCCGGGCGCCCAGGAAGTCCTGGAAGGTGCGGTGCACGAACTCCACCGTGTCCGCGCCGGGTTCCCGCAGCAGGCCGCTGCGGTGCAGGAAGTGGGCGTAGACGGCGGACGCGTCCCCGAGGACCGCCAGCTCCGGCACCGCGGGCAGCGCGTCGGCGATGAGCGTCTCGGCCCGCGAACGGTCCATCATCGTGCGCCCGTTGCGGATCAGCCAGTACGCGAGCCGCTGCAGGACCTGGAGCTGGGGCTCCTCCCGGATCTCGGGCATCCCCATGTGCCGCTCGCGGTCCCGGCGCAGGAGCAGCATCGACAGGGCCGCCGTGTACAGGTCCTTGCGGCCCAGCGGCAGGAAGCCGCGGCGGTCGCGGTGCAGGGCGCAGACCAGGCCGCACATCAGGGGGTTGGTGGCCAGGCGGCCGAGGTCGGGCTTGGCCCGGACGGCCTCCAGGAGCTGGGTCTCGTACGCCGCCAGCTCCGCGTCCTCCTCCGGGACGCCGGTCCTCGCGGCCGCGTGCCAGCGCCCGATGAACGCCGCGACCTCCGGCCCGCTCATCGGCGCGAGCGTCAGCTCGGTGAAGTCCTCGTCCGCGAGCCAGTCGTCGCGTACGGCCGAGGGGCGGGACGTCACCAGCCAGCGGTTGCCGGGGAAGGCGTCCATCAGGTCCGCCAGCCACGCGCGCGTGCGAGCGCGCTCCGCGTCCGGGACCTCGTCGATGCCGTCGACCAGGAGCAGCGCCCGGCCCGCGCCGAGGACGCGCGCCTCCCAGCCGTCCGGCTGCGCCCCCGCCAGGGGGCAGCCGACGGCGGACAGGAAGTCCTTGGGCACGGGCAGGCGTCCGCCGTGGCGGGTGAGGGTGCGCAGCGGCAGGACGTACGGGACGCGGTCGTGGAGGTAGGCCATCCGGTCGGCGGCGTCCCGGGCCCCGGAGTCCAGGGCCCCGGCGTTCCGGGCCCCCGCGTCCTGGCGGGCGGCGGAGACCGCGAGCCACTGGACGAGGGTCGTCTTGCCGGAGCCCGCCTCGCCGCGCAGCAGGACGCGGTCGTGGGTGGCCAGGGCCTGGTCGGCGGGGCGGGGCGCCGCGTCGAGGCGGGCCTCGAACACCTTGTGCCACTCCTCGCCCACGCGGACGTCCCCCAGGTGCTGCGCGTGCCCCGTCGCGAGCAGGCTCATGTACGCCGCGTCCAGCGGCCACTTCCCGGGGGAGTTCGCCAGGTCGATGCCGAAGATCGTCAGCTTGCCGTGCTTCTTGGTGACGTACTCCAGGTACCGCTGTTCGAAAGCGGCGTCCTCCGCGCCGGGAAGGGGGTCCCTTCTGATCAGCTCGTCAACTTTGGCTACCAGTTCGGCCTGGCGGCGGCTCTGCCGCACCAGGGTGTGGGCCACGAACGTCGACCGCTGGCTGAAGAAGTTCAGGACGTGCAGACAGGTGGTGGTGAGCAGGCGCTCGTAGAAGTACGCGGCGTCCGCCGTCAGGTCGCGCGCCGGGTCCCCGGAGGCCGCGCTCGCGGCCCGGCGCAGGTGGACCGCGAGTTCCTCGTGGCCCAGCTCCACGGCCTCCACGTCGGTGAGCGTGAGGTCTCCCAGGGCGTGCAGGGTGCCGGTCAGGGCGTGCACCACCGCCTGCTCCTCGTCGGCGGGCACGGGACGCTCGCCCGCCCGCACGGCCCGGCGGACCAGTTCGGTGGCCAGCTTCTCCAGGTCGCGGCGCGTGAGCGCCCGGTGCTCCCCCCTGAAGGACACCAGGGAGTCGATCCGTACGGGCCCGTCCACCAGGGCGGCGCCCGGCCCGGGACGGACGAACAGCTTCCTGACCAGAGGGGTGACGACTCCGGACGCGAGACGGATGCCGAGGGCCGCGGGTTCCATGCGCGCGAGCGTAGCGCCGGTCATATCCGGACGGTGATGGATCTTTGCCACCGGTGACATGGGGCACAGGGCATACGTCACATACGACGCGGCTTAGTGGTGGCCATCCGCTCGGCCGTCCACGTCTTCCACCGTGATCGCGGTCTCCGGGCTACGGCCCCTCCTAGTAGAGGCGTGGTTTGAGCGGGAGGCGGAGCGACGGCTACCAAGGGATGGCCGTCCGGTGCGCATCCCCCCCGCGTGCCGGACGGCTTTGCGGATGTCGGTCACGTACGTCCGCGGATTCCGTCTCGTACGTCCCCCAGGGTGTGGCCTCGTCCCCGTGCGGCCGCACCCCAGGCACTCCTGTGCCGCCGCCCCGGAGGTCCCCATGTCGCAGCGCTCGAAGTCCCACCGTTCCGGTCCCGCCCGCCGTCTGCGCGCGGCCGTCGCCGCCGCCGGCGTCGGCGCGGTGACGGTGCTCGGCGCCGGTGCCGCGAGCGCCGCCGTCCAGGCCCCGGCCGCTCCGACCTGGCAGGACCCGGTCGACAAGTACCGCCTCTCGGCGAGCTTCGGCCTCGGCGGCAACCGCTGGGCCCACAAGCACTCCGGCCAGGACTTCGCCGTCCCGAGCGGCACCGTCGTCAAGGCCGCGCACGCCGGCACCGTCGTCAAGGCCGGCCCGAACGGCGCCGGTGACGGCCCCGCCTACGGCAACGCCGTCGTGGTCAAGCACGCCAACGGCCTGTACTCGCAGTACGCCCACCTGTCGCGCGTGGAGGTGCGCGTCGGCCAGGCGGTCGGCAGCGGCCAGCGCATCGCCCTGTCCGGCAACACGGGCAACTCCAGCGGCCCGCACCTGCACTTCGAGATCCGTACGACCCCGAACTACGGCTCGGCCGTCGACCCGGTCGCCTTCCTGCGCAAGCACGGCGTCCGCGTCTGACCCGCCCCCCCCCAGAGCAGGGCGCCCGCGTACTGATCTCCTCCGCGCGCGCCCTGACTCACGCACCGTGGCGCGTCACGTGCCGTGGTGCGCCTGAGTCACCAGATCGATGGCGACCTCGAGGATGGCCTTCCGCTTCTCCTCGGGGTCGCCTTCGGCGTCCCTGAGCACGAACATCCCGCCGTGCATGGTGAACAGCGCGCTGAAGCAGCGCACCTGCGCGGTCATCGGCGTCGCCGGATCGTCGTCCTTGAGGATGTCCAGGAGCGCGAACATGCGGTCCTTGAAGCTCTCGCCGGTCTTCAGGTCGCGCATCGTCGCCTGGTTCTCCTGCATGAAGCGGAACAGGGGCGCGGCGCCGACGAGGATCTCGCTGTAGCGGGTCAGGATCTCCCGCTTGGTGCCGAGCGTGCGGGGCTGTTCCTTGCCCCAGACGATCAGCTCGTCGATGGGGCGGGTGAGGTCCTCGAAGATGCTGGTGAGGATGTCTTCCTTGGTCTTGAAGTGGTAGTAGAGCGCCGCCTTCGTGACCTCCAGGCGCTCCGCGATCTCCCGCAGCGACGTCTTCTCGTACCCCTGCTCGGCGAAGAGTTCGAGCGCCACGTCCTGAATGCGCTGGCGGGTGTTCCCCCGGCGCTGCTGCTTCCCTGTGCCCATGGGGCGATCCTCGCACTCCTCGGCCACCCGGCGGGGACCAGCCCTTTGCCGTCCCTTGGGGCGCGGCCGCCGACCGGCCGACAAACTTACTTGACGCCCGGCTAGTTAACGGTCTACCTTCCCTCAGTGTAGTCAGCTTGCCGGGCGGCAAGTAAGTAGCTCGGCGAGCAGGCCGGGGCACGACGTGGGGAAGTGGGGACCATGGCACGGACGGCCGGGACGCGAGGCGCGGCGGAACCTGAACAGGACGCACAGCATGCACAGGACGCACAGGGTGCGCAGGGTGCACAGGGAGTACGGGCGGAACAGGCGGAGGGCGGGCCGCCGCAGCGCAGCGTCCGGGTCGTCATCTTCGCGCTGATGGTCGCGATCCTCCTCGCGATGCTCGACAACATGATCGTCAGCCCCGCGATGCCGACGATCGTCGGCGACCTCGGCGGCATGGAACACCTGTCGTGGGTCGTCACCGCCTACATGCTCGCGACCGCCGCCTCCACCCCGATCTGGGGCAAGCTCGGCGACCTGTACGGACGCAAGGGCGCCTTCCTCGCGTCCATCGTGATCTTCCTGCTCGGCTCCGCGCTCAGCGGGATGGCCCAGGACATGGGGCAGCTCATCGGCTTCCGGGCGGTCCAGGGCCTCGGCGCGGGCGGCCTGATGGTCGGTGTCATGGCGATCGTCGGCGAACTGGTGCCGCCCCGTGAGCGCGGCAAGTACATGGGCATGATGACCGGCGTCATGGCGGTCGCGATGATCGGCGGCCCCCTCGTCGGCGGCACCCTCACCGACCACCTCGGCTGGCGCTGGGCCTTCTACATCAACCTGCCGCTCGGCGTCGTGGCCCTGTTCATGGTGAGCGCCGTCCTGCACCTGCCGAAGAAGCAGGCCACGGGCCGCATCGACTACCTGGGCGCCGCGCTCCTGACCGTCGGCATCACCTCCTTCGTCCTCGTGACCACCTGGGGCGGCACCGAGTACGCCTGGGGATCGGCCGTCATCATGGAGCTCATCGGGCTCGGCGCGGCCGCGCTCGTCGGCTTCTACTTCGTCCAGACGCGGGCGGCCGAGCCGATCCTGCCGCTGCGCATCTTCCGCAGCCGCAACTTCACGCTGATGTCGGTGATCGGCTTCCTCACCGGGTTCGTGATGTTCGGCGCGATGCTCTTCCTGCCGCTCTACCAGCAGGCGGTGCAGGGCGCCTCGGCCACCAACTCCGGTCTCCTGCTGATGCCGATGCTGCTCGCCATGATGGCCGTCTCGATGGTCGCGGGCCGCGTCACCACGGCCACCGGCAGGTACAAGGTGTTCCCCGTCGTCGGCAGCGTCCTGATCGGCGTGGGGCTGCTGCTCCTCGCGGGGATGGACACCGAGACCTCGCGGTTCACCTCCGGCGTCTACATGGCCGTGCTCGGCGCGGGCCTGGGCTGCCTGATGCAGATCACCATGCTCGTCGCGCAGAACAGCGTCGAGATGAAGGACATGGGCGTCGCCTCCTCCTCGGCCACGCTGTTCCGCACGCTCGGCTCGTCCTTCGGCGTCGCCGTGATGGGCGCGCTGTTCAACAGCCGGGTGCAGGACGAGATGGCCGAGCGCGCCGGTGGAGCGGGCGGCGCGGTCACCGAGAAGTCCGCCCAGCTCGACGCCGCGAGCCTCGCCAAGCTGCCGGAGGCGGCCCGCGAGGCCTACCAGCACGCGGTGACGGCCGGTACGCACGCCGCCTTCCTGCTCGGCGCCGTGGTGGTCGTGGGCGCGCTGGCCGCGGCGCTCTTCGTGAAGGAGACACCGCTGCGGGGCGCCGCGCCCGCGGCCGAGAAGCCGGCCGGGGGCGCGGACGGGGACTCCGCGCGCGGGGAGCGGCGCGAGACGGTGGCAGAGGCCGTCTGACCGCCGGCCCCACCCGGCCCGTACGGCCCCCGGTGCCCGAGGCGTGAGCCTGGGTGCCGGGGGCCGTCGCCGTGGCGCAGAAGTCGTCGCTCAGCGCATGGGCCATGGCACAGGGGCCGTCGTCGTGGCGCCGCGGGCGGCGGGCCGCCGGGCCCGGAATGCCGCGCGGACAGCGGGCCCGGCCGTCCGCGAGGGGCCGTTGTCAGTGGCGCGTGCCAGCATCGGAGGTGTGGAGAGACCACGGCGGCCGGGCGGGCACGGAGGCCGCCGGGCCACGGGACACCCTCACCAGGAGCACACCATGATCAAGGGACTCGCCATCGCCACCGTCTGGGTCCTCGACCAGGACCGGGCCAAGGAGTTCTACACCGAGAAGCTCGGCATGGAGGTCCGTACGGACATGACGCTGGGCGAGGGCGGCATGCGTTTCCTCACCGTCGGCGCCAAGGACCAGCCCGAGGTCATGCTGGCCCTGATGGCGCCGGGCGACGCGGGCACGGACGCCGAGTCGGCCGAGGCGATACGCGGACTCGTCGGCAAGGGCGCGCTGGGCGCGGCCCTGCACACGGACGACGTGCACGGGGACTACGAGCGGCTGAAGGCCCGAGGCGTCGAGTTCCTCCAGGAGCCGCAGGAGCGCCCGTACGGCACCGAGGCGATCTTCCGGGACGACTCCGGGAACTGGTTCTCGCTCACCCAGCAGCGGGAGGGCGAGCTCGACCTGGACAAGGACTGGGGCTGCTGACCCGCGCGCCCAAGGCCCGCGCGCCCAAGGCCCAGGCGCCCGAGGACCGCGCCCACGCGGCCCCGGCGGTCCACGCGGCCCGGGCGCCCGAGCCCCGCACGCCCGCCGCGGGCCCCGCGCGGCGCCCCGTGGCTCACGGGTGGTCGGGCAGCTGGAGCATCGGGTAGCTCCCGGTGTTCGTCGGCGCGTGCTCCGGCAGCCACAGCACCGCCACCGCCCCCTCGGCGGGCACCTCCGCGGACGCGCCCGGCGGGCGGACGTTGCGGAAGGTGAGGCGCGCGCCGAGCACCCGCGCCTGCCCCGCCGCGATGGTCAGGCCGAGGCCGTGGCCGCGCCCCGCCCGGTCCGCGGAGCCGGTGCGGAAGCGGCTCGGGCCCTCGACGAGCAGCGCCTCGGGGAAGCCCGGGCCGTGGTCGCGCACCCGCACCACGCGGCCCTCGACGCTGACCTCGATGGGCGGCTTGCCGTGCTTGGCGGCGTTGGTGACGAGGTTGTGCAGGATGCGCTCCAGGCGGCGCGGGTCGGTGGTGACCTCCGACTCGTGCACGACCGTCACGGACACCTCGGCGCTCAGCAGGGCCATGCGCCGGGTCACGAACTCGCCGAGCATGATGTCCTGCAGCTCGGCGCGCTCCGACGCGGAGTCGAGCCGGGCCACCTCCAGGACGTCCTCGACGAGCGTGCGCATCGCCTGCGCGCGGTCCTTGACCAGCTCGGTGGGGCGCCCCGGCGGCAGCAGCTCGGCCGCCGTGAGCAGCCCGGTCACGGGGGTGCGCAGCTCGTGCGCGATGTCGGCGGTCACCCGGCGCTCGGCCTCCAGGCGCTGCTTGAGCGCGTCCGCCATGGCGTCCACCGCTCGCGCCAGGTCGTCGGTCTCGTCCCGTACGACACCGCCGATGGCCTCGCGCACGGACACGTCGGTCTGGCCCTGGGCGACCTCGCCCGCGGCCGTCGCGGCCTTGCGCAGGCGGCGCGCCATCTGGCCGCCGATGAGCACGCCGATCGCGCAGCCGCCGAAGACGACCGAGATGGAGCCGATGACCAGGGCCTGGTCGAGATCCTTCATGATGGCGGTGGAGCGGTCGTTGAAGCGGGTGTGCACCGACAGGACGTGCCCGTTGCTGAGCGGCACGGCGGCCCAGATGTCGGGGACGCCGGAGTCGTGCTCCTGGACGTAGGTGGCGCGGCGCCCGCTGAGGACCTTGCGGCGCAGCTCGTCGGGGAGCCGCGGGTCGTCGACCTTGGCGCCGTAGATGGTGCTGGTGGTGGTGCCGCGCGAGGCCTCGAAGTTGCGCTGCGCGATCTGTACGCGCTCGTCCTGGAGGTCGCGGGCGTTGTCGAGCATGGACACGTTCGCGGCGTTGTGCACGACGAGGCTCAGGGCGATCGCGACGAGCGCGCCGACGAGCCCGATCGCGGCGGCGATCTTCCACCGCACGCCGGTGCGCAGCCGGGGGCCGACCGACCTGAGGAGCCTCTCGCGCAAGCCGCCGCCCCCGCGACCGCCGCCCCCGCCCCGGCCACCGCGGTCACCGCGGTCACCGCGGTCACCGCGGTCGGCGTAGGCACCGCGCCCGCCGGAACCACCGGGGCGTCCCGGCCCAGCCGGCCCGCTCAGCCGACTCAGCCGCGCCCACCGGCCCGTACCGCCGGACCCCGACCCCGATCCCGACCCGGACCCGAGCCAGGACCTCGACCCGGACCCACCGGACCCACCGGCCCCGGCCCGGAACCCACCGGACCCGGACCCGGACCCGTCACGGTCGCCGGACCGCGCCGTCGCGCTCATCTCCGCCCCCTGTACCACCCGCCCCGCCGCGGCAGCGGCCTGCGGTGCCCCCGCGGGCAGCCCTTCGTGTTGTCGCATGCGGCGAGCTCACGCCCTGAGCTTGTAGCCGAAGCCGCGGACCGTCTCGATGCGGTCCTGGCCGACCTTCGTCCGCAGCCGCTGCACATGGACGTCGACGACCCGGGTGTCGCCGCCCCAGCCGTAGTCCCACACGCGCTCCAGGAGCTTGTCGCGGGACAGGACCGTACCGGGAGCGGCGGAGAACTCCAGGAGCAGGCGCATCTCGGTCGGCGTCAGGGCGACGGGCCGGCCGCCGCGGCGCACCTCCATGCCCTCGGTGTCGATCTCCAGGTCGCCGAAGGTGAGCACGCCCCCGTCGGTGCCGCGCTGCTCCTGGCCGGCGGGCGCGGCCGCGCCGGAACCGCTGGCGTGCCCGAAGCGGCGCAGGACCGCGCGGATCCGGGCGACCAGGACGGCGCCGTCGAACGGCTTGGTCACGTAGTCGTCGGCGCCCGCCTCCAGGCCGAGCACGACGTCGATCGAGTCGGCCCGCGCCGACAGCATGATGACCGGGACCGTGGACTCCTCGCGGATGCGGCGGCACAGCGAGACGCCGTCCATGCCCGGCACCATCACGTCGAGCAGCGCGATGTCCGGCCGGTCGGCCCGGAACGCCTCCAGGCCCGCGATGCCGTCGGGCATGGCGGTGACCACGAAGCCGTCCCGCTCCAGAGCGAGCTGCGTGGCTTCGCGGATGACGTCGTCGTCCTCGACGAACAGGACATGGGTGTGTTCTGCCATCGGGTGCTCTCAGTTCAAGGGTCTCGGGGTGGACGGAGGTCGGTGGTCAGCTCGGCCTGGGGCTCGCGCTGTCGCCGCCCACCGCGCTGCTGTAGTTGTTGCGGACGCGGCCCCGCTCCTTGAAGCGGTCCGACGCCCACCGGTACGTGATGACGTCCTCACCGGTGGGCTCCGCCTCCGGGCTGTCCTCGCCGTACAACTGCTTGCTGACGACCAGGTCCCCGCGGTCTATCTCGGCGTAGACGGGAGGCTGCTCGTCGGCGAAGACATTCTCGTACGACTTCCCGTCCGGGCGGTACACATAGCTGCCGATGCCGACCGCGTCGCCACAGGTCAGCACGTTGACCACCACATCGGATGAGGACGCTCCGGTCAGGTTGCCGTACGAGACGTCCACCGGGTACTCGTCCTCGACGCACGGTTTCAGATCGCGCTTCACGGCCAGGCTGACCTTCGGGTCGTCCTTGACGAGGCGCACCGCGTCGACGTTCTTGGGCGCGGGCGACGGGGCCGCCGACGGCGACGCCGAGGCCACGGCACCGGCGCGCGCCGGGCCCTCGTCCCGCGTGCCGGAGCCGCCCGCGGAGCAGCCCGTCCCCACGAGCAAAAGGCCGAGGGCGGCGAGCACGGCCACCGCCGTACTCCCCGCCTTCCGCCGTGAAGTCGCTGTTCTGTCTCGTCCCGGCCGACCGGCTCGGCCGGTCCGGCAGGCCCGGGCGCTCAGGCCGCGCAACGCTCCCGCTCCTCACGCTCGAACGCGCGCGCATCCAGGTCGCGGCTCTCCAGCTCCTGGCGGAGCCGGGCCAGCGCCCGGTGCAGCGTGCTCTTGACCGTGCCGGCCGACATGCCGAGCGCGGCGGCCGTCTCCTCGGTGGACATCTGCTCCCAGTGTCGCAGCACGACCACGCTGCGCTGCTTGGGGGCGAGCACCTTCATGATGTCCATCAGCAGGGCCCGGTCCGCGTGCTGCTCGGTGGAGTCGTCCACACAGGCGTCCGGAAGCTGCTCGGTCGGCACCTCTTCGAGCTTGCGGGCGCGCCACCACTCGGTCCGGGTGTTGATCATGACGCGGCGCAGGTAGGCGTCCGCGAGCCGCTTGTCGGCTATGCCGTCCCAGCGGCCGTACGTCCGCACGAGCGCCGTCTGCAGCAGGTCCTGCGCGTCCACGGGGTCCGGAACGAGTCGGCGGGCGCTGCGCAGCAGGGCGTCCTGCCGTGTGCGGACGTACTCTTCGAACTCGAGCACCTCGCCGTGCGCCATACCCAACCGCCTCCGTTCCCGTTCGTCCCCGGTTCGCTGCCGACCGCGATGCCTTGCCTGTGCGGTACAGACATGAAGGTACGGAGGCGTTGTCACGGCGCTGTGCGGAGCAGCCAGCGGCGGACGCACGGCTGTACGTCGGTTGTGTAACAGAAGTAGGACAGGCGTAAAACAGCAGTTCAGTGTGGGTGGGGTTGCCCGTTTTGTCAGTCCGGGGCGATGTTACGGAGCCGCTGAGGCCCGGCTCCCCGGTACGTCCCCACCACGTTCTGGGTACGTACACGTACACGGACACGGACACCGGGGCCCGGGAGAACTCCCCGGACCCCGGTCGAGGTCCCCGGCCCGTCGCGCGGGCCCGGGCTCAGGTCAGCGGCAGCCGGTACGACCCGTCGGGCAGCGGCTCCACCAGACCGTCGGCGACGAGCCCGTCCAGCGCGCGGGCACGCTGCACCGGTTCGTCCCACACCCGGTCCAGGGCGGCCTGGGGCACCGGGTGCACGGCCTCCCGGAGCACCGCGAGCAGCTTGCCGCGCACCTGCCGGTCCGTACCGGCGTACGTCTGGCCGCGGCGCGCCGGGCCCTCGTGCGCGGGCTTGCCCGCGGCCAGCCAGGCGCAGTGCTCGGCGATCGGGCAGCGCCCGCAGTCCTCGTTCCTGGCCGTGCACACCAGCGCGCCCAGCTCCATGGACGCGGCCGCCCAGCGCGCGGCGGTCGCCTCGTCCTCGGGCAGCAGCGCGCGGGCCAGCTTGCGCTCGGCGGCGGTGGTGGCGTTCGGCGGGTACTGCACGCCGGTCACCGCCCGTGCGAACACCCGCCGTACGTTCGTGTCGAGCACGGCGTGCCGCTGCCCGTACGCGAACGACGCCACGGCGGCGGCCGTGTACTCGCCGATGCCCGGCAGCGCGAGGAGCTGCGCGTGCTGCGTCGGTACGTCGCCGCCGTGCCGCTCCGTTATGGCGACGGCCGCGCCGTGCAGGCGCAGCGCGCGCCGCGGGTAGCCGAGCCGGCCCCAGGCGCGCACGGCCTCACCGGGCGCCTCCTTGGCCAGGTCGGCCGGGCGGGGCCAGCGGCTGATCCACTGCTCGTACACGGGCAGGACCCGGCTGACAGGCGTCTGCTGCAGCATGAACTCGCTGACCATGACCCCCCAGGGCCCGGCGTCCGGACGGCGCCAGGGCAGGTCGCGCGCGTGTGCCTCGAACCAGGCGATGACGGGGGAGTGGAGACGGCTGACGGCGGGGTCGGCGGCGAGTGCGGTGGGCATGCCCACGATCCTGCCACGCCCGGGGTTTTCGGGCGGGGCGCCTTACCGGAGTGCTGGGTTTCTCACCCACCCGCCCGCCCGTGGCTCCCTGCTTCGGCTGCCCGGCCCCGGCGCGTGGCGCTGCGGGTGGTCTTTTGGCTGTCCGTCAGAGCTTCTCCCGCCCGCCCACCCGTCTCTCCGTGGCTTTGGCTGTCCGGCCCTGGCGCGTGGCGCTGCGGGTGGGGTTTTGGCTGTCCGTCAGAGCTTCTCCCACCCGCCCACCCGTCTCTCCGTGGCTTTGGCTGTCCGGCCCCGGCGCGTGGTGCCGCGGGCCGGACCCTGTCGATCGGCAGGTCCGGGGGCCCGGCCGGGGGCAGTAGCGTCGGTGGGGTGATCCGCCGACGCTCTCAGGACGCCCTGCTGTGGCTGGCCCTTGCCGTGCCCGCGGCCTCGGCCGACGCGATCGGGCTGAACGAGCCGCGCACCGCCTGGCAGCAGTGTGCGGGCCTGGCCGCCCTCGCGGTCGCCGCCGCGGTCTGGCGCCGCCGCCCCGCCCTGGCGTTCCTCCTCGCGGCCGCCCCCGGCGAGGCCGCCGCCCCCTCGCTGTTCACGGCCTCGTACGGGATGGCCCTCGCGGCCTTCGCGTTCCTGCTGGGCAAGCAGGGGCCGCGGCTCCGGCCCGCGCTGCTCGCGTTCGCCGCGGTCGCCGCCGCGGGCACCGTGAAGATCGCCGTCCGGGACGTCGACCCGGTCGTGGAGTGGCTGGTCCTGACGGCCACGCTGCTGTTCGGCGCGGTCTTCCCGTGGCTCGGCGGCCGCTACTGGCGGCAGAGCCGCGCCCTGACCGCGGCGGCCCTCGCCCGCGCCGACCAGCTCGAACGCGAACAGCGGATCGTCGCCGACCGGGCCCGGCTGCGCGAACGGGCCCGCATCGCCCAGGACATGCACGACTCGCTCGGCCACGAGCTGAGCCTCATCGCGGTGCGCGCGGGCGCCCTGCAACTGGCCGCCGACCTGCCCGAGCACCACCGGGCCGCGGCCGGTGACCTGCGCGCGGCCGCCGCCGACGCCACCGACCGGCTGCGCGCGGTCATCGGCGTCCTGCGCGACGAGGGCGACGAACCCGCGCCGCTCGCCCCGCCCGGCGAGACGGTGGCCCAACTGGTCGCGCGGGCCGCCGAGTCCGGCCTCGACGTGCGGTACACCGCCACCGGCTCCGGCGCGCCGGAGCCGACGGAGCGCCTCGCCCACCGCGTCGTCCAGGAAGCCCTCACCAACGCGGCCAAGTACGCGCCGGGCGCCCCCGTGACCGTCGCCACGGCCCACGACGGCGCCCGTACCACGATCACGGTCACCAACGGCCCGGCCCCCGGCGCCGCCGCGCCCCCCGGCGGCGGCTCCGGACTCGCCGACCTGCGCACCCGGCTGACGTCCCTGGGCGGCACGCTGGAGGCGGGGCCACACGGCAGCGACCCCCACGGCAGTGGTCCGGACAGCGGGGGTTTCCGCGTCCGTGCGAGCATCCCGGCGGACGTGACCGCCCCGGCGGCCCCCGTGGACACGGCCGCGGCCCGGCCCGCCGACCCGCCGCCACCGCCCTCCGGGCACCTCGCGCACGCCCGCCGTCGTACCGTCCTCGCGTTCGGGGCCGCCGCCGCGACCGGTGCCGTGCTGGTCGCGGGGGCCTTCGGCTGGTACGCGTACACCGAGGCGCACTCCGTCCTGGAGCCCGCCGACTTCGCGGCCCTGCGCGTGGGCGCCCCGCAGGCCGAGGCCGCGGCCGTGCTGCCGGAGCGGAGCGTGGCCGACCCGCCCGCGGACCGGGCGCCGACCCCGCCGCCCGCCGGCGCGACCTGCCGCTACTACCGCTCCAGCGGCCGCCTCTTCACCTCCTCCACGCACTACAGGATCTGCTTCGAGAACGGAAAGCTCGTGGACAAGACAGTGATCCCCAAGGCCGGTACGGACCGCGACGGCCGGGCCGACCGGCACCACCAGGAGGAGGCGGGGCAGCGGTGAGCGGGGGCATCCGTGTGCTGCTCGCCGACGACGAGGCGATGATCCGCGCCGGGGTCCGGGCCATCCTCGGCGCGGGCGACGGCATCGAGGTCGTCGCCGAGGCCGCCGACGGCCGCGAGGCGGTCGACCTGGCCCGGGCGCACCACCCCGACGTGGCGCTCCTGGACATCCGCATGCCCCGCCTCGACGGGCTCGCCGCGGGCGAGGAGATCGTCCGGGCGCTGCCGGGTACGGCGGTCGCGATGCTGACGACGTTCTCCGAGGACGCGTACGTCGCCCGCGCGCTCGGCGGCGGCGCCACCGGCTTCCTGCTGAAGTCCGGCGACCCGCACGAACTCATCGCGGGCGTACGGGCCGTGGCGGGCGGCGCCGCGTTCCTGTCGCCGAAGGTGGCCCGGCACGTCATCGACGGGCTCGGCGCGCGGCGCATCGGCCGCGAGGCGGCCGCCCGTACCCGCGTCTCCGCCCTGACCCCGCGCGAGCGCGAAGTCCTCGGCCTGGTCGGCGCGGGCCTGTCCAACCCGGAGATCGCGGCGCGGCTGCACCTCGTGGAGGGCACGGTCAAGGCGTACGTGAGCGCGGTCCTCGACCGGCTCGGGGTCAAGAACCGCGTCCAGGCAGCGATCGTCGCGTACGAGGCGGGGCTCGTCACGGACGACGAGGCGCGGCCGGCGCCGGGCACCGCGCGCTGAACTCCCGCGTCAGGGGCGGTGCGTGGGCGGCTGCGCGTGGTCGCCGTACTCGTCCCGGCGCGGCTGCGCGTAGTGCCCCGCGCGCGGGTCCCCGTACGACTGCCCCTGCTGAGCCTGGGCTCCCTGGTCTCCCTGGGCTCCCGGGTCTCCCTGATACCCGTGGTGCGACGAGTACTGCTGGTGTGTCTGGTGCCCCTGGTGTCCCTGGTTGCCCTGGTATGTCTGGCCCCCCTGGTTCGGCTGGTATGCCTGGTTCTCCTGCGCGCCCTGGTAGGGCTGATGCCCCCGGTTCCCGTACGCCCGGCCCGCGTAGGGCTGCCCGGTGTGCGGCTGTCCCGCGGGCGGCTGCCCCGCGGGCGTTGCGGCGCTGTACGACGGGTGCGGGTAGCCGCAGCCCCCCTGCTCCTGCGTCCGGTGCCCGTACGCCTCGTCGCCGTACGCCGTGCTGCCGTACGGGGCCTGCGCGACACCCTGGTACGAGGAGGTCGCGGCGGGCGCGTACGGGGCCTGCGGCGCGTACGGCGCGTGGTCCTGGCGCGGGGCGCGCGGTGCGGGGGCGGCGGGGCCCGGGCCCGCGAACCACGTGACGAGCGCCGTGCGCGACCCTCGCATCGCCTCCGTGACGCGCATCACAGGGCGCGTGGCGAGCCGCACCGCCAGGAACGCGACGAGCGCGCCGAGCACCAGGCCGACCGCCACGTCGTGCGGGTAGTGCACACCCACGAACACCCGCGAGAAGGCCATCAGCACCGCCATCGGCAGGGTGAGGGCGGCGATGCGGGGCCAGGCGAGCGCGAGGCCGACGGCGGCGGCGCCCGCGATCGTCGAGTGGTTGCTGGGGAAGGACCAGTCGCCGTGCGGCGGGCACTCGACGAGCGGCGTCAGCGCGCCCTTCACGGCCCGGCACGGCCGCTCCTCGTCGATCATGGACTTCACCGTCTCGCTGATCACGTACGCGAGGGCGGTGCCCAGGGGCGCGAGGACCGCCACCGCGAACGCGCGCGCGTCACCGCTCCGGGTCCGCCACCAGGCGACGAGGAACAGCACGCCGAAGAGCAGCAGGCCGAGTTCCGTCCACACCTCGGCGAGGTGCTGCACCCAGCCCGGGGTGTCATGGGCGAACTCGGTGATGTCGCGGTAAAGCCCGGAGGAATCCATGGTGTCCATGATTACGGACGGTACGGAGTGATCTCGAATCGTCACATCCAGCGATGGACCGATAACGGACCTGACGAAAGACAGGGATCGGGCGGGGACGCGGGTGCCGGGTGGGGACGCGGAAGCGGCAACTGGGCAGTGGGAGAAGGCGAAACCGTGATGATGATCCGCAAAAGTTGTGACCCTGGGCGGCGGGTGGGGCCGGAGAACGCGCGGTTCTCTCGTAAGGTTTGGGCGTGGGATCTCTGCGCAATCCGGTCGGGCCGCTTCCCTCCTCCATCTACTGGCGTCGGAGGGCCGTTCTGCTGTCCGTCGTCGGGCTCCTGTTGCTCCTGGTCGTCTGGGCGCTCGCCTCGGGCGGGGGCGGCGGGGACAACGGCGCCGACGGGCCGTCGGGCAACGGGCCCGCGACGTCCATCACGCCCGGGCCCTCCGGTTCGGGCCCCGCGATCAGTGAAAAGCCGGGCGGCCGGGACGAGTCGGACGGCGCCGACGGGTCCGACGGGACGGGCGGCTCGGGCTCCGGCGGAGCCGACGGCGCGGACGGGTCCGGCGGTTCCGGAGGCTCCGGCACCGGAGGCGACAGTTCCGGTTCTGGTTCCGGTGACGACGCGAAGGGCGGCGGCGGCTCCGGCTACCGGCTGCCCGCGGGGTCGACGATGGCCAACTGCACCTCCGGAGCGGTGAAGTTGAAGCTGCGCAGCGCCCGGAACGCGTACGACATCGGGGAGAAGCCCAAGCTGGAGCTGATCGCCGTGAACAGCGGCGGCAAGGCCTGCAAGGTCGATCTCGGCGCCAAGGGAACGGTGTTGACGATCACGCAGTCCGACTCCGGCAAGGAGATCTGGTCCTCCGAGGACTGCCCCGCAGCGGTCGGTACGACCCTGCTCTTCCGGGTCCCCGGGGGCAGTCAGGTCACGCACGTCGTCGAGTGGGACCGCAAGCCCAGCGCCCCGCAGTGCGCGACGCCTCCGGCCGGGGCGGCGAAGCCGGACACGTATCTGGTCGAGGCCACGTCCGAGACCCTCGGCACGGCCCGTACGTCCTTCGTCCTCCGCGCGGACTGAGGGGACTCGCGGACCGGGGGGACTCGCGGACCGAGGGGCCTGAGGGGACCGGAAGGCCGCAGGGGCCCGGCCCGGGAATTGCCTCCGCCGGAGGTCAGACGTAGCGCTCCAGGATCGAGGACTCCGCGAGCCGCGAGAGCCCCTCGCGGACGCTCCGCGCCCGCGCCTCGCCGACGCCGTCCACCGTCTGGAGGTCGTCGACGCTCGCGGCGAGCAGCTTCTGCAGCCCGCCGAAGTGCTCCACCAGCCGCTCGATGATGGCCCCGGGCAGCCGCGGCACCTTCGCGAGGAGGCGGAAGCCGCGCGGGGACACGGCGGAGTCGAGCGTCTCGGGGGAGCCGGTGTAGCCCAACGCCTTGGCCACCGTGGACAGTTCGAGCAGCTCGGCGTGGCTGAGGGAGTCCAGCTCGGCGAGCGCCTCGTCGACGGTGCGGGAGCGCTTGGCGGTGGGCTCGGGGACGTAGTCCCGTACGACCAGCTCCCGCTCGGGCTCGACGCCCGCGATCAGCTCGTCGAGCTGGAGGGTGAGCAGCCGCCCGTCGGTGCCGAGCTCCACCACGTACTCGGCGATCTCCGTGGCGATGCGGCGCACCATCTCCAGGCGCTGCGCGACCGCGGTGACGTCCCGCACGGTCACCAGGTCCTCGATCTCCAGGGCGGAGAGCGTGCCCGCGACCTCGTCCAGGCGCAGCTTGTAGCGCTCCAGGGTGGCGAGGGCCTGGTTGGCACGTGACAGGATCGCCGCGGAGTCCTCAAGGACGCGCCGCTGACCGTCCACGTAGAGGGCGATCAGCCGCATCGACTGGGACACGGACACGACGGGGAAGCCGACCTGCTTGCTGACGCGGTCCGCCGTGCGGTGGCGCGTGCCCGTCTCCTCCGTGGGGATCGTGGGGTCCGGCACGAGCTGCACGCCCGCGCGCAGGATCTTCGACAGGTCCGACGACAGCACGATGCCGCCGTCGAGCTTGCACAGCTCGCGCAGGCGCGTCGCCGTGAACTCCACGTCCAGGACGAAGCCGCCCGTGCACATCGACTCGACGGTCTTGTCGGAGCCGAGGACGATCAGACCGCCGGTGTTGCCCCGGAGGATGCGCTCCAGGCCGTCCCGCAGGCCGGTGCCCGGCGCGACCGCGCTCAGCGAGGCACGCATCAAGCCGTCGGCACCGGAGCCGCCACCGGGCTTACCGGGAACCGCTGCCCGGTCGTTGGCTGCCACTGCACTCCTCCGGTCGCAGGTTGTCCGAGGCCTGGCCGACCCTCTCCCGTACGCCTGACTCGTACGGATGGGCGAGACCTGGGCAAAGTCTACCGGCGGTCCTCGTCCTCCCGTGGGGCCTCTCGGCGACGCGATCTCGGAAGGACACGCAGCGCGTCACCCATGTCGGCGACTTCGATGACCTTCATACCGGGCGGCACCTTCCCCGGGTCGCCCGGCACGAGCGCGTGCGTGAAGCCCAGGCGGTGCGCCTCGGCCAGCCTGCGCTGCACCCCGGTGACCCGTCTGACCTCGCCCGCGAGGCCCACCTCGCCGATCGCGACCAGGTTCTTCGGCAGCGGGGTGTCACTGGCCGCGGAGGCCAGCGCGAGCGCCACGGCCAGGTCCGCGGCCGGCTCGGACAGCTTCACGCCGCCCACGGTGGCGCTGTAGATGTCGCGCTTGCCGAGCGCGCTGATCCGGCCGCGCTGCTCCAGGACCGCCAGCATCATCGAGACGCGGGACGTCTCCAGGCCCGAGGTGGTGCGGCGCGGGGAGGGGATCTGGGAGTCCACGGTGAGCGCCTGGACCTCGGCGACCAGCGGGCGCCGGCCCTCCAGGGTCACCGTCAGGCAGGTGCCCGGCACCGGCTCGGCACGCCGGGTGAGGAACAGGCCGCTGGGGTCGGCGAGACCGACGATGCCCTCGTCGTGCAGCTCGAAGCAGCCGACCTCGTCCGTCGCCCCGTACCGGTTCTTGACGCCGCGCACCAGGCGCAGGCGCGCGTGCCGGTCGCCCTCGAAGTGCAGCACCACGTCCACCAGGTGCTCCAGGAGGCGGGGGCCGGCGATCGCGCCGTCCTTGGTGACGTGGCCGACCAGGATCGTGGACATGCCGCGCTCCTTGGAGGCCCGGATCAGGGCCCCGGCGACCTCCCGGACCTGCGCCATGCCACCGGGGGCGCCGTCGATCTCCGGGGACGCGACCGTCTGCACCGAGTCCAGGACCAGCAGCGAGGGCTTCACCGCGTCCAGGTGGCCGAGGACGGCGGCCAGGTCGGTCTCCGCCGCCAGATACAGGTGGTCCTCCAGCGCGCCGATGCGGTCGGCGCGCAGCCGGACCTGGCTCGCCGACTCCTCGCCGGTCACGTAGAGCGTGCGGTGGTCGTCCGAGGACGCCTTCGCCGCGACGTCGAGCAGCAGCGTGGACTTGCCGACGCCGGGCTCGCCCGCCAGCAGCACCACGGCACCGGGCACCAGGCCGCCGCCGAGGACGCGGTCGAGCTCGGGCACGCCGGTGGAGCGGGCGGTGGCCTGGCGGCCGTCGACCTGGCCGATGGGCAGCGCGGAGGTGGTGACGCGGCCGGGGGTGGTGGTGCGCACCGCGGGCGCGCCGTACTCCTCGACCGTGCCCCAGGCCTGGCACTCGGGGCAGCGGCCGAGCCATTTGGCCGTCTGCCAGCCGCATTCGGTGCAGCGGTAGGACGGACGGTCCTTGGCGGTTTTCGTACGGGCAGCCATGGAACGAACCGTAGCGGCAGCCACTGACAGCGCCCCCCTGCGTCCAGGGGTGCCCGCCGGTGCGCCCGGGGACGCCCGCCGGCTCGGCCCGAGGATGTCCGCCGGGCCCCGCCGGCACGCGCCACCCCGCCGCCAGGGGCACACTCCGGCGCGGCACCGGCCGGCATCGGTCGAACGGACAACGGAAGCGTGGCCTCCTGTCCCCTTTCGAGGGATCTGTTCACCCGTAAGGATTAAATGCGCTCAAGAGGGAGGAAGCCCGCTGCATCATGCGCCTAACTTCGCACGGGTGATGAGCAGCAGTCCGGAGATCCCCACGTACACCACCGGCGCGCACCGGATGTATGCGGGCGCCCGCAGCCGTGTGGTGCCGCGCACGGTCCCGCAGACGCCCCCGGGGCGCTACGAACCGTTCCTGGACGGCCTGTTCACGTACTGCCTGTCCGTCCTGTGCGACCACGACGCCGCCACCACCGCGCTCGGCGACGTCCTCGCCCTCGCCGAGCGCCGCGGCCCCCGCCCGGACGGCGACACGCGCGCGTGGCTCTACGCGCTCGCCCGCTGGATGTGCCTGCGCGCGCTCGCCGAGGCCCGCAGGAGCGGCCGCCAGGGCGCCCACGCCGCCGGGTCCGGGGCCGCCAGAACGCCGCCCGCGGCCCCGCCCGCGCCCCCGCGCCCGGCCGACCCGCCCCCGGCGGACGCGGACGACGCGGACGACACCGAGCGGGCCCGCCGCCACGAACTGGCCCGGCTCGCCTGGCCCGAGGCCGCCGGTACGACCCCCGAGCAGCGCGAGGCCCTGGAGCTCGCGGTCCGCCACCAGCTCACGCCGCAGGAGGTCGCCGCCGTCCTCGGACTCGACCCCGCGGCCGCCCGCGAACTGCTCGCCTCCGCCGCCTGCGAGGTGGAGCGCACCCGCGCCGCGCTCGCCGTCGTCGAGACCGGCGCCTGCCCCATCGTCGCCCGCCTCACCGGCGACAACCAGGTGCTCCTGGGCACCGCCCTGCGCCGCGAGCTGGTCCGGCACGTCGACGACTGCCCGCGCTGCCGCCGCACCGCCGAGCGCGCCGGTTCCGGCGCCTGGCCCGGCACCGCCGTCACCCCGGCCGCGCTGCCGCTGGTCGAGGCCCCGCGCGCGGCCCTGCACCACGCCATGGCCCACGCCCCGCGCGCCCACCGCAGGGCCCGCGGCGGTCCCCGCTTCGACCGGCGCGGCTTCCCCATGGACCCCAAGGACCACGCCGCGCGCCGCGAGCGCTTCCGCGCGCGTGCCGTCACCACCACGGTCGTCGCCACCGTCGTGGCCGCTCCCGTCCTCGCCCTGTGGGCCGCCTACCGCGGCGCTCCCCTCACCGGCGAGGGCACCGACGGCCGCTCCTCCAGCGCCACGGAGGCCGACGACGGCCCGGGCGGGGACGGCTCCCGCGCGCGGGACAGCTACGAGAACGCGGGCAACGCCAAGGCCACCCCCGACCCCCGCTCCGCCGAGGGACGCGAGGGGCCGGGCGTCTCCGTGGAGGTGCTCAGCCCCGGTGGGTCCCTCACGGCGCCCGGCGGCGGCCGCCTCGCCGTCCAGGCCCGGTCGGGCGCCGGGGTGACCCTCATCACGCTCACGGCGTCCGGGGCGGCCCCCGTCCGCTGGTCCGCCAGCACCGGCGCCCCGTGGCTGATCCTGAGCCAGGCCTCGGGAACGCTCGCCCCGGGCCGCTCGTTCACGATCCGGGTGTACGTCGACGACGCCCGCGAGCCGGCCGGCCACTGGAGCGCGCGCGTCACGATCGGCCCCACGGGCGCCGTCATCTCCCTCGCGGGGTACGGCGGTTCACGCCCGACCGGTCAGCCGGGCCCGCGCCCGACCGCCACCCGTCCGGGCCCCACGCTGCCGGACCCGATGCCCACGCCGAGCGGCGACGGCGAGCCGACGCCGACCCCGCCCGGACCCGACCCGACGCCGCCGAGCCCGACGCCCACGCCGACCCCGACGGACCCCGCCCCGACGCCCTCCCCGAGCGGGGACCCGGGGCAGGGCTGAAGCGCCGCCTGCCGGGGCGCGGGGGCTTACCCACGCGCCCCCGCCCGCGCCCCCGGGGCGAACTCCTCAGCCCCGGTGCGGCGGATCCGCCGGGTGCGGAGCCAGCAGCGGCAACTGCGACGCGAGCCGCGCCTCGCACAGCTCCACCAGCCGGTCGTACCCCTCCTTGCCCATCAGCTCGATCAGCTCCGGCCGGTACGACACGTACACGGGCTCGCCCGCCCCGTGCGCCGACGTCGCCGACGTGCACCACCAGTGCAGGTCGTGCCCGCCCGGGCCCCAGCCCCGGCGGTCGTACTCCCCGATGGACACCTGGAGCACCTTCGTGTCGTCCGGCCGCTCGATCCAGTCGTACGTCCGCCGCACCGGCAACTGCCAGCACACGTCCGGCTTGGTCTCCAGCGGCTCCCGGCCCTCCTTGAGCGCCAGGATGTGCAGCGAGCAGCCCGCGCCGCCCGCGAAGCCCGGGCGGTTCTGGAAGACGCACGAGCCGTTGTACGGCCGCGTCTGGCGCTCGCCGTCCTCGTCCACCGACACCCAGCCCGACTCCCGGCCCACGTCGTGGTGCTGCCAGATGTCGGGCGTCAGCCGCTCCACGAACCCCGCGACCCGCTGCTCGTCCTCCTCGTCGGAGAAGTGCGCCCCGAGCGTGCAGCAGCCGTCGTCGGCGCGGCCCGCCTTGATGCCCTGGCAGCCGCTGCCGAAGACACAGGTCCAGCGGGACGTCAGCCACGTCAGGTCGCAGCGGAAGACCTGCTCGTCGTCGGCCGGGTCCGGGAACTCCACCCAGGCGCGCGCGAAGTCGAGGCCCTTCTCGTCGTCGACGGGCACGGGGGGCACCGCGGTCGGCGCCTTGCGGAGCTTCCGCACGGCCTTGCCGGCCGCACCGCCCTTGATACTGCCCTTGATGCCTTTGTCGCTGTTGCCGGGCTTGTCGCTGTTGCCGGGCTTGTCGCTGTTTTCGTGCTTGCCGGGCTTGCCGGGCTTGTCAGTCTTGCCTGGCTTGATCTTCTTGCCGTACTTCTCGGCCTTTTCCGCCTTATCTGCCTGTTCCGCCCCGTCCCGCGCGGGCGGCGCCGACAGCTCCGAGGGCTCCGGCGTGCGCACGGGCTTCGATTTGTCGGACTTCGCCTTTTTCGTCTTTGGCACGTCTCCAGGGTATGCGTGCCCGGGGCCGCCCCGGGACCGTCCGCGGGCGGCGGAGCAGTAGCGTTCCGTACATGAGACTCGGTGTCCTCGACGTGGGTTCGAACACGGTGCATCTGCTGGTGGTGGACGCCCACCCCGGCGCGCGCCCGCTGCCCGCGTACTCCCACAAGGCCGAACTGCGCCTCGCCCAGCTCCTCGACGCGGAGGGCGCGATCGGCCCCGACGGCATCGGCCTGCTCGTCGCCACCGTGCGTGACGCGCTCCAGGCCGCCGAGGACAAGGGCGTCGAGGACCTGCTGCCGTTCGCCACCTCCGCGGTGCGCGAGGCCACCAACGCCGACGAGGTGCTCGCCCGGGTCCGCGCGGACACCGGCGTCGACCTCCAGGTCCTCAGCGGCGCGGAGGAGGCCCGGCTCACCTTCCTCGCCGTGCGCCGCTGGTTCGGCTGGTCCGCGGGCAAGCTGCTCGTCCTCGACATCGGCGGCGGCTCCCTGGAGATCGCGTACGGCATGGACGAGGAGCCGGACGCCGCGGTCAGCCTGCCGCTCGGCGCCGGCCGGCTCACCGCCGCCTGGCTGCCGCAGGACCCGCCGGACCCGGACGACGTACGGGCCCTCAGGCGCCATGTGCGCGCGGAGATCGCGCGCACGGTGGGGGAGTTCAGCCGCCTCGGCAGCCCCGACCACGTCGTGGCGACGTCCAAGACCTTCAAGCAGCTCGCCCGGCTCGCCGGAGCGGCCCGTTCCACCGAGGGGCTGTACGTGCAGCGCGAGCTGAAGCGGAAGTCCCTGGAGGACTGGGTGCCGCGGCTCGCCGCGATGTCCGCCGCCGAGCGCGCGGAGCTCCCCGGCGTCTCCGAGGGCCGGGCCCGGCAACTGCTCGCGGGCGCCCTGGTCGCCGAGGGCGCCATGGACCTCTTCGGCGTCGAGTGCGTCGAGATATGCCCCTGGGCCCTGCGCGAGGGCGTCATCCTCCGCCGCCTGGACCACCTCCCGCCGGGCTGACGTGGCGACCGCGCTCACAGGGGCGCACCGAGGGGGCGCGGGGAACGGCGCGCGCCCGGCCACGAGCGACGCGCACCCGCCGCAGGCGAGCCCCCGGCAGGGCAGGCCCGGCGTCAAGGACAGGGCAGGGGCCGGAGACCGCCTCACCGCTCCGGGGCGGGGCCCCGTACCCTGTTCCCCGTGGTGGAACCAGTCGTGCGCATCCCGGATGCGAAGGTCGCCCTGTCGACGGCCTCCGTGTACCCGGAGTCGACGGCGACGGCCTTCGAGATCGCCGCGCGCCTCGGGTACGACGGCGTCGAGGTCATGGTGTGGACGGATCCCGTCAGCCAGGACATCGAAGCCCTGCGCCGCCTCAGCGACTACCACCGCATCCCGATCCTCGCGGTGCACGCGCCCTGCCTCCTGATCACCCAGCGCGTCTGGTCCACCGACCCCTGGGTGAAGCTCCAGCGCGCCCGGGCCGCCGCCGAGAAGCTGGACGCCTCGACCGTCGTCGTCCACCCGCCCTTCCGCTGGCAGCGCGGCTACGCCCGCGACTTCGTCCAGGGCATCTGGCGGATGGCGGAGGAGACGGACGTGCGGTTCGCCGTGGAGAACATGTACCCGTGGCGCTACCGCGACCGCGAGATGCTCGCGTACGCCCCCGACTGGGACGTCACCAAGGACGACTACCGCCACTTCACGATAGACCTCAGCCACACCGCCACCGCCCGCACCGACGCCCTGGAGATGGTCGACCGCATGGGCGACCGGCTCGGCCACGTCCACCTCGCCGACGGCAAGGGCTCCGCGAAGGACGAGCACCTCGTGCCCGGCCGCGGCACCCAGCCCTGCGCCCAGCTCCTGGAGCGCCTGGCCGGCTCCGGCTTCGACGGCCACGTCGTCATCGAGGTCAACACCCGCCGCGCCATGTCCAGCGCCGAGCGCGAGGCCGACCTCGCCGAGGCCCTGGCCTTCACGCGGCTGCACCTGGCGTCGTCGGTGAAGGTGCCGCGCCCGTGACCGGCCGGACCGCCGCCTCCGCGCCCCGGCGCCGGGGCCGCCCCTCCCGCAGCCAGGCCGAGCAGGGCCCCGCGACCCGCGAGGTGATCCTGGACGCGGCCCGCGAGCAGTTCTCCGCGCACGGCTACGACAAGACCTCCGTACGCTCCATCGCCAAGGCGGCGGGCGTCGACTCGGCCCTCGTGCACCACTACTTCGGCACCAAGGAGCAGGTCTTCGCCGCGGCCGTCGAGGTGGCCTTCGCGCCCGCCCTGGGGGCCCCGGTCGCCGTCGAGGACGGCCCCCCGGAGGGCGTCGGCGAACGGCTGACCCGCTTCATCCTCGGCGTCTGGGAGAACCCGGAGACGCGCGCGCCGCTCCTCGCGATCGTCCGCTCGGCGGTCAACAACGAGACCGCCGCCGCCGTCTTCCGCCGCCTCGTCGCCGCCCAGCTCCTGTCCCGCATCGCCCGCACCCTGGACCAGCCCGACGCGGACCTGCGCGCCGAGCTGGCGGCGGCCCAACTGGTCGGCATCTTCATGCTCCGGTACGTCATCCAGGTCGAGCCGCTGGCCTCGACGGACCTGGAGGAGCTGGTGGCCCGGCTGGCCCCGGTCGTCCAGGGCCACCTGACCGGCTTCCCCGGCGCAGGTGCAGGCACAGACACCGGCACCGGCACGACCGCGCCGGGCCCCGGCCCCGCCTGAGCCCGCGGGCCCGAGCCCCGGCCCCGCCTGAGCCGCCCGCCCCAGGCGTCCGCAAGGCGCCGCCCGGCCCGGGACACCCGGCCCGAGACACCCGTCCCGGCATCCGGACACCCTGTCCGGATCTTGGATCATGGGCGTACGCTCGGCCGTATCGACAGCCGTATCTGAAGGAGCGAGCGACGATGCCCGAGCTGAGGTCCCGCACAGTCACCCACGGCCGCAACATGGCGGGCGCCCGCGCCCTGATGCGCGCCTCCGGGGTACCGGGCGCGGACATCGGCCGGAAGCCGATCGTCGCCGTCGCCAACTCCTTCACCGAGTTCGTGCCGGGCCACACCCACCTCGCCCCCGTCGGCCGCATCGTCTCCGAGGCGGTCAAGGCGGCCGGCGCCATCCCGCGCGAGTTCAACACGATCGCGGTCGACGACGGCATCGCCATGGGCCACGGCGGCATGCTCTACAGCCTCCCGTCCCGCGACCTGATCGCCGACTCCGTCGAGTACATGGTCGAGGCCCACTGCGCCGACGCCCTGATCTGCGTCTCCAACTGCGACAAGATCACGCCCGGCATGCTGATGGCCGCCCTGCGCCTGAACATCCCGACGGTCTTCGTCTCCGGCGGCCCCATGGAGGCGGGCAAGGCCACCCTCGTCGACGGCACCGTCCGCAAGCTGGACCTGATCGACGCCATGGTCGACGCGTCGAACGAGAACGTCTCGGACGACGACATCCTCCGCATCGAGGAGAACGCCTGCCCGACCTGCGGCTCCTGTTCCGGCATGTTCACCGCCAACTCCATGAACTGCCTGACCGAGGCCATCGGCCTGTCCCTGCCGGGCAACGGCTCGGTGCTCGCCACCCACACCGCCCGCAAGGCGCTGTACGAGAGGGCGGGCGCCACGGTCGTCGAGCTGACCAGGCGCTACTACGAGCAGGACGACGACTCGGTCCTGCCGCGCAACATCGCCACGCACGCCGCGTTCGAGAACGCCATGGCCCTCGACATCGCCATGGGCGGCTCCACCAACACGATCCTGCACCTGCTCGCCGCCGCCCAGGAGGCCGGCGCCGACTACGACCTCACCGACATCGACGCCGTCTCCCGCCGCGTCCCCTGCCTGGCGAAGGTCGCCCCGAACGTGGCCCCGCAGGGCACGTACTACATGGAGGACGTGCACCGCGCGGGCGGCATCCCCGCGATCCTCGGCGAGCTGTACCGCGGCGGCCTGCTCAACGAGGACGTGCACACCGTCCACTCCACCTCCGTCAAGCAGTGGCTGGACGACTGGGACGTGCGCGGCGGCGCCGCGCTCCCCGAGGCCCTGGAGCTGTGGCACGCGGCCCCCGGCTGCAAGCGCTCCGCCGAGGCGTTCTCGCAGTCCGAGCGCTGGGACACCCTCGACACGGACGCCGCGAACGGCTGCATCCGCGACGTCGCCCACGCCTACTCCAGCGACGGCGGCCTCGCGGTCCTCAAGGGCAACCTGGCGGCCGACGGCTGCGTCGTGAAGACGGCGGGCGTCGACGAGTCGATCTGGACGTTCGAGGGCCCGGCCGTCGTCTGCGAGTCGCAGGAGGAGGCCGTCGAGAAGATCCTGAACAAGCGGGTCAAGGAGGGCGACGTCGTCGTCATCCGCTACGAGGGCCCCAAGGGCGGCCCCGGCATGCAGGAGATGCTCTACCCCACCTCGTTCCTCAAGGGCCGCGGCCTCGGCAAGGCCTGCGCCCTGGTCACCGACGGCCGTTTCTCCGGCGGCACCTCGGGCCTGTCCATCGGCCACGCGTCGCCGGAGGCCGCGTCCGGCGGCACCATCGCGCTCGTCGAGGACGGCGACCGCATCCGCATCGACATCCCCGGCCGCTCGATCGAACTGCTCGTCGACGACGCCGAACTGGACCGCCGCCGCGCGGCCCTCGGTGGCACGTACGCACCCAAGTCCCGGGAGCGCAAGGTCTCCGCGGCCCTGCGCGCGTACGCCGCGATGGCGACGAGCGCGGACAAGGGCGCGGTGCGGGACGTGTCACGGCTGGGCTGAGCCCCGGGGCCCGGCAGGGCGCCCGCCGCCGCGTCCGGGCCGAGGGTCGACTGTCCTGGTTTGTCCTGCAACTGGTGTGGTGCGCGGGCGCGTCTAAGGTGTGACGCACAGTCCACAGTGCGGCCCGCGCCGCCTGTTTCACGTGGAACACGCACACACGGGGGACCACCATGAGCAGCGAAGAACTGACCATGCCCGACGCCGTCGACACCCTCGCCGGACGTGACGCCATCGCGACGACCGACGCCATCGCGACGACCGACACCGTCGCCACGGCCGCCGCCGGCACGGCCGACGTCATCGACGTACCCGACGTCATCGACGTACCCGATGTCATCGACGTGGCGAACGGCGCCGAGCTGACGGTGGAGGCGGCGGTGGCTCGCCGCTACGCGGTCGTCGCCGACGTCAACGTCCGCTCCGGCCCCGGCACCTCGTACGCCAAGGTCGGCCGCCTCAGCGCCGGCGCCCACGTCACCATCAGCTGCCAGAAGTCCGGCGAGACGGTCACCGGCCCCACCGGCACCTCGAAGATATGGGACCGCATCGGCAGCGGGCGGTACGTGTCTGACACCTACGTGCGCACGGGCAGCGACGGGTACGTGGCACCGCGCTGCTGACCCGCGGCCCGGTCGTGCGAGGCCGTCGCGGCCCGGGGCTCACCCGGACCGCGGCGGCTTCGCCGTGTCGAAGGCGTACAGCAGGTTCCCGGCGCCGGACACGACCGCGGCGCGGCCGGCGAGGGCGACGCGGGGACTCGCGCCCACGTCCGCGCTGCCGTTGGTCCTCGGGTCGGTCGTCCACAGGAGCTTGCCGTCGCGCGGCGCGAGCGCGGCGACCCGGCCGCTGGCCGAGCTGAAGTACAGCGCCCCGGGCCCGGCCACCGGACCCGCCGCGCCCTCCACACCCGCCTGCCGGGTCCACGCGGGCCTGCCGGTGGTGGCGTCGACCGCGCTGACCTCGCCGTTCTGCTCGGTGAAGTAGACCCTGTCGCCCGCGAGCGCCGGCGCCCCGCCGTACCTCTTCGCCAGCCGCGTCGTGGTCGCCCTGCCGCGCGCCGCGTCCACGCGGACGACCGCCTCGTACTCGATGACGCCGATCTCGCCCACCCGCTGCCTCGCCAGGACGAGCTGTCCGCCGCGCGCGCCGAGCACCTGGAGCGGGCCGCGGACGGCGACGCCCTCGCCGAGCGTGCCCGAGGCGAGGTCGACGCCGAACACCGTGACGTGCCGCACCTCGGATGTCGACACCTCCTGGCCCGGCCCGCACATGAGGTACGCCCGGTCGTGCTCGGCGACCGGCGCGCAGTCCAGGCCTCCTGGGAACGGCGTCGTCCACAGCACCTTCCCGGAGCGGGCCGCGCGGGCCTCGACGCGGGTGCGGCCCGCGTCGACGGTGAGGACGGTGGACCCGGCCAGCGCGGCGTCGGTGTCGCGGCCCGACAGCGCCAGGGACTGGCTGCCGTACCGGGCGGACCACAGCTCCTCGCCCTTCGCCGCGTCGAGGGCCACCACTTCGCCGGGCCCAGAGTCGTCGGCGGGCAGACGGTAGCCGAGCACCGTGTCCTTGCCCGCCACCCCGGCCAGGTGCGTGCCCTGCACGGGGATGCCCGGGTGGTGCGCCGTCCACAGCCGTCGGCCGTCGGCGATCCGGACGCGGGTCGCGATCACGCCGCCGCCCCCGCAGTACGCCGAGTCGCCGCGCGGCACGCAGCGCAGCTCGTCGGTGATCTTCGACTTGCCCGGCGGTACGTTCTGCCGCCAGGGCCGGAACCCCCGCGGCAGCGGCACCCCGGTCGCCGCGACGGTGTGCCCCCTGCCGTCGGGGCCGCCGTCGCGGGCGCCCCCCGTGCCCTCCGTGCTCGCCCTGAGCACCGCCACGCCGCCCCCGATGGCCGCCACGGCCACGACCGCGGCGAGCACGGGCCGCCACCGCCTGCGCAACCGCCGCCCCAGGCCACGGCGCTCGCCGCGGGCGTCCTTCGGCCCCGCCGGGCGCAGGGCGGCCGCGGTGCCCGCCGTGCTGTCCGACGCCCCGGCCAGATGGTGCTGCGTGTCGGTGTCCCGGGTCCGGTTCGCGTGGCTCGCGGCGGCCCCCAGCTCCACGGGCAGGTCCCGCAGCCGTACGAGCAGCTCGTCGACCGTGGGGCGGGCGGCCGGGTCCTTGGCGAGGCAGGGCTCGACGACCGCGCGCAGGGTGCCCGGGACGTCGTCGAGCGCCGGTGCCTCGTGCACCACCTGGTACGCCGTCATGTACGGGCTGTCCGCGTCGAAGGGCCCCTGCCCCGTCGCCGCGTACACCAGCAGCGTCCCGAGCGAGAAGACGTCCGACGACGGCCCGACCCCGCGCGGCGTCTGGAGCTGCTCCGGCGACATGAACGGCGGGGTGCCGATGACACGGCCGGTCATCGTGAGCGTCTGCTGGTCCGCGGCGCGGGAGATGCCGAAGTCGATGACGCGCGGCCCCTCGGGCGACAGGACGACGTTGGACGGCTTCAGGTCCCGGTGCACGACGTCCGCGCGGTGGATGTCGCGCAGCGCCTCCGCGAGCCCGATGGCGAGGGAGCGCAGCTCGGCGCCGCCGATGGGCCCGTGCTCGGCGATGCGCTGGGCGAGCGTGGGGCCCTCGATGTACGTGGTGGCCATCCACGGGTGCCGCCCCTCGGGGTCGGCGTCGACGACGGCCGCGGTGAACGCGCCGCTGACCCGGCGGGCCGCGGCGACCTCCTGCCGGAAGCGGATGCGGAACTCGTCGTCGTCCGCGAACTGCTGGTGGATCAGCTTGATCGCGATCGGCCGCCCCGACGCGGTACGCGCGAGGAAGACGGTGCCCATGCCGCCGGAGCCGAGCCGCGACTCGAGCGGATAACCACCGATCTCCTCAGGGTCCCCTGAGCGGAGCGACACCTCTTTCGACCTCCCGGTACCGGCCGTCCCCCGTACGAACCGCCTGTCCGCACAAACTAGCCGCCGACGGGGGAGGCGGAGCAAGGCGGGGGAGAAGTACGGCGTGGCTCACCGCGGCCCGCCCCGCCCGGGCCGGGCGATAATCAGGGGCGTGAGCGAAGAACCCCGTACCGCGCAGCCCGGCACCCCGGCCGGGCCCCGGCCCGAGCCCATCCGCTTCTTCGGCACGACGTGGCTGGAGCACACCGACGGCTATGCCGCGCGCCGCGCCGGCGTCGCCGTCGGCTCGCTCGCCGCCGCCGCCGCGGGCTGCCTGGTGCTGCGCTTCGCGTACGAGGGCCTGGAGATCGCGGCCGTGGGCTCCTTCGTGAACCTGCTGGTCGTGGTCATGTTCGCGATCTGCAGCGCCATCGCCTTCCGGCGCACGTGGGAGGGGTTTGCCAAGCGGCACGACCCGCAGTCGGTGGCGTCCATGCGGAGCCTCATGACCATCGGCTTCATCGGCTCCCTCCTCGCCTACTTCTTCCGCTCCCTCAAGGAGGCCCCGGGCGAGCGGCTGCACCGCGAGGAGTACGAGGCGGCGCTCGAACAGTACGCGCGCCGCAAGAAGCGCCGCAGAAAGTAACCCGGGCCGGGGCACCCCAGCCCGTCCGGCATCCGCGGAGGAGGCGCGAAGCGCCAAAGAGGGGGAAAGCCAAAGAGGGGGAAAGCGGCGAAGCCCCGGACGAGAGAAGCGGGGCCCAGGGGCGGCGGCCCCCGGTTTCGGGAAAGGGGCGCCCGCGCGCGGAGCGCGCCCATGGTTGGGGGCGCCCCGCGCAGGCCACGATGGCCTCATGACACCTCACCCCCCAACCGCCTTAGCCCTCAGCTTCGACTCCGTAGCGGCCCAGTACGCCGCCGCCCGCCCCGGCTACCCACCCGAGCTGTTCACCACGGTCGAGGAACTGGCAGGCGCGCCCCTGGCGGGAGCCGACGTCGCCGACATAGGCGCCGGCACCGGCATAGCCACCCGCCTCCTGCGCGACCGCGGCGCCCACGTCGTCGCGGTGGAACCGGGCCCGGAGATGGGCGCCCACCTGCGCGCGGCCCTGCCCGGCACCCCTCTGGTCCGCGGCTCGGGCGACGCCCTGCCGCTGGCCACCGCCTCCGCCGACTTCGTCACGTACGCCCAGGCCTTCCACTGGACCACACCGGAACTCTCGGTACCGGAGGCCCTGCGCGTGCTGCGCCCCGGCGGCGCCCTCGCCCTGTGGTGGAACACCCCCGACCCCGACGTCCCCTGGGCCGCCGCCCAGGAGGCCCGCCTGAAGTCCCGCCTGCCCGGCTACCACGCCCACGGCATCTCCGGCGACAGCGCCCGCGTCGTCGACCGCGTGGCCCCGGGGCTCGGCCCGGTCCACCGCCGCCTGCACTGGACGCGCCCCGTCCCGCTCGACGTGCACCTGGCCCACCTCGGCAGCCGCTCGTACTTCGCCGCCCTGGGCCCCGACCGCGCCGCCCCCGTCCTCGCCGACGAGCGCGCCCACCTCCTCGGGCAGTTCCCCGACGGAGTGGTGCCCGAGGCCTACGCCGTGGACGTCACGGTCGTACGCAGCGCCACCTGAACCCCGAGCACCCCGGACGGCTGGAGACACCCTCCAACTCGTCCGCGGCGCCATCTGAACCCCGAGCACCCCGGACGGGCTGGAGACACCCTCCAGCCCGTCCGTCGTACGCGCGCACCGAAACGGTACGAACACCGCGGCCGAGAAGCCCGACACCTTGACGCGGCCACCCTCCCGCGCGCAATAATCATCACATGATGAATATTGCTTCTCCCTCCCGCGCCCCGGCCCCCGGCACCACCGCCCCGGCCATCCGCGCCCGTTCCCTCAAGGCGGTCCGCGGCCACCGCACCGTCCTGCGCGGCCTGAGCTTCACCGTCCCGCGCGGCCAGATCACCGGCCTCCTCGGCCCGTCCGGCTGCGGCAAGTCCACGCTGATGCGCGCCGTGGTCGGCACCCAGGCCAAGGTCACCGGCACCCTGGACGTCCTCGACCACCCGGCGGGCACCCCCGCCCTGCGCTCCCGCATCGGCTACGTCACCCAGGACCCCTCCGTCTACGACGACCTCACCGTCCGGCAGAACCTGGAGTACTTCGCCGCCGTCCTCTCCCCGGGCCCCGCCGCGGCCGCCCGCCGCCGCGCGGACGTCACCCGGGCCATCGCCGACGTGGACCTCACCGGCCACGCCGACGCCCTCGCGGGCAACCTCTCCGGCGGCCAGCGCAACCGCGTCTCCCTCGCCGTCGCCCTCCTCGGCGCGCCCGAGCTGCTGGTGCTCGACGAGCCCACGGTCGGCCTCGACCCCGTACTCCGCCGGGACCTGTGGGACCTCTTCCACACCATCGCCACCGAACGCGGCACCACGATCCTCGTCTCCTCCCACGTCATGGACGAGGCGGAGCGCTGCCACCGCCTGCTCCTCATGCGCGCGGGCGAGATCCTCGCCGACGACACCCCGGAAGCGCTGCGCACCCGCACCGGCTCGGCGACCGTCGAGGAGGCGTTCCTCCACCTCGTCGACGCGGCGAACGCCGCGAGCGAGCCCCAGGGCTCATGACCCTCCTCGGCCTGACGGGCCCCCTCGGCTTGACGGGCCTGCTCGCCCTGACGGGCCTGCTCGGCTTGGCCGGCCTGCTCGACCGGTCCTGCTCGCCGGGCTTGACCGGTTCCTCCGGCACATCCGGCCTGAGCGGCTCGTCTGGCCCGACCGGCCTGTCCAGCCCATCCGGCCCGCCCGGCTCTCCCGGTCCGACCACGCCCGGACCCTCCAGCCCGGCCCGGTCCGCTCGGCCGTCCCAGCCCGCTCGGCCGTCCAGGCCCGCCCAGCCCGTCCCACCCGACCTGCCCACGTCCGCCCAGCCCGCCCGGCCCGTCAAGCCCCCTGGCCTGACCGGCCCAACCAGCCCCTACACCCCGTCCAACCCCAGCCCCTCCAACCCCAACCCCTCACCCCTGCTCCCCCTCCAACCCACCTCCCCCCAGGAGCCTCCGATGACCACCCGCCCGGCCCCCGCCACCACACCCCCTCAAGCCCCGGCCGCCCCCGAAGCCCGCTTCACGCCGTTCCTCTTCCGTACGCTCGCCACCGCCGCCCGCGTCCTGCGCCAGCTCCGCCACGACCCCCGCTCCATCGCGCTGCTGGTCCTCGTCCCCTGCGTGATGCTGCTGCTCCTGCGCTACGTCTTCGACGGCAGCCCCCGCACCTTCGACTCCATCGGCGCCTCCCTCCTCGGGATCTTCCCGCTGATCACGATGTTCCTGGTGACCTCCATCGCCACCCTGCGCGAACGCACCTCCGGCACCCTGGAACGCCTCCTCGCCATGCCCCTGGGCAAGGCCGACCTCATCGCCGGCTACGCCCTCGCCTTCGGTGCCCTGGCCGTCGTCCAGTCCGCCCTCGCCACCGGCCTCGCCCTGTGGGGCCTCGGCCTGGACGTCACCGGCTCGGCCTGGCTCCTGCTGCTCGTCGCCCTCCTGGACGCGCTGCTCGGCACCGCCCTCGGCCTGTTCGTCTCGGCCTTCGCCGCCTCCGAGTTCCAGGCCGTCCAGTTCATGCCGGCGGTGATCTTCCCGCAGCTCCTGCTCTGCGGCCTCTTCGCTCCCCGCGACACCATGCAGCCCGTCCTCGAAGGGCTCTCCGACGTGCTCCCCATGTCGTACGCCGTCGACGGCATGAACGAGGTGCTGCGCCACCCCGACATCACCGGCGACTTCGTCCGCGACGCCGTGATCGTCGCCGCCTGCGCCGTCCTCGTCCTGGCCCTGGGCGCCGCCACCCTGCGCCGCCGTACGACCTGACGGCGCCGCGGCAGGCGTCCGCCCGGCGGACACCCCGCCGCCCCCGCCCCCGCCGATGCGAGGATGGCCCCGAACCACGCACCCCGGGAGGCCCTCGCCCATGAGCCAGACGCGCAAGCCGAGCCAGACCGTCGCGGTCCTCGGCACCGGAAAGATCGGCGAAGCCCTGCTCAGCGGCATGATCCGGGCCGGCTGGGCGCCCGCCGACCTGCTGGTCACCACCCGCCGCCAGGAGCGCGCCGACGAGCTCCGCACCCGCTACGGCGTCGAGGCCCTGAGCAACGCCGAGGCCGCCCGGCGCGCCGGCACCCTGATCCTCGCCTGCAAGCCGCAGGACATGGCCAGGCTGCTCGACGAACTCGCCCCCCACCTCTCCGCCGACCGCCTGGTCATCAGCGCCGCCGCCGGCATCACCACCTCCTTCATAGAGGAGCGCCTGGCCGCGGACACCCCCGTCGTCCGCGTCATGCCCAACACCCCCGTCCTCGTCGACGAAGGCATGTCCGTCATCTCCGGCGGCAGCCACGCCACCGCCGGAGACCTCGCGCACGCCGAGGACATCTTCGGAGCCGTCGGCAAGACCCTCCGCGTCCCCGAGACCCAGCAGGACGCCTGCACGGCCCTGTCCGGCTCCGGACCGGCGTACTTCTACTTCCTGGTCGAAGCCATGACCGACGCGGGCATCCTCCTGGGCCTGCCCCGCGACAAGGCCCACGACCTGATCGTCCAGGCCGCGATCGGCGCCGCGGTGATGCTCCGCGACAGCGGCGAGCACCCGGTGAAGCTCCGCGAGAACGTCACCTCCCCCGCGGGCACCACCATCAACGCCATCCGCGAACTGGAGAACCACGGCGTACGGGCCGCCCTCATCGCCGCCCTGGAGGCCGCCCGCGACCGCAGCCGCGAGCTGGCCTCCGGCAACGGCTAACCCCGCGCGCCGCCCGCGGGCCCCTCGGCCGCGGGCGGCAGCAGCCCGATCGCCCGGTAGGCGGCGTCGACGGTCGGCCGCGCCATCCCCCTGGCCCGCTCGGCCCCGGCCCGCAGCACCTCCTCCACGTACGCGGGATCCGCGGCCAGCTCCTTGTGCCGCTCCCGCACGGGCCGCAGGACCTCCACCACGGCCTCCGCGGTGTCCTTCTTCAACGTCCCGTACGAGTCATAGGCGCCGCTCAGCTCCTCGGGGTCCCCGCCCTCGCAGGCGGCCAGGATCTCCAGCAGGTTCGCGACCCCCGGCCGGGCCCCGCGGTCGTACACGACCTCGCCGCCGCTGTCCGTCACGGCCCGCATGACCTTCTTCCGCACCGCGTCCGGCTCGTCGAGGAGGTAGACGATCCCCGCACCGGACTCGTGCGACTTGCCCATCTTCGACGTCGGGTCCTGCAGGTCCATGACCCGCGCCGCCACCTCGGGCCGCGTCGCGCGCGGCACCGTGAACGTGTGCCCGTACCGCTGGTTGAACCGCACCGCCAGGTCCCGCGTCAGCTCGACGTGCTGCGTCTGGTCCTCGCCGACCGGCACCTCGTCCGCCCCGTACGCGAGGATGTCCGCCGCCATCAGCACGGGATACGTCAGCAGCGACAGCCGCACGCTCCCGCCCCGCGCCCGCTCCAGCGCCGACTTCTCCTTGTACTGGATCATCCGCCGCATCTCGCCGTCGGTCGCCACGCACTCCAGCAGGTACGACAGCCGCGCGTGCTCGTCGACGTGACTCTGTACGAAGACCGTGCACCGCTCGGGATCGAGCCCCGAGGCAAGCAGCAGGGTCGCGGCCTGCCTGCTGAGCCTGCGCACCCGCGCCGGATCGTGCTCCACGGTCAGGGCGTGCAGGTCGACCACGCAGAACAGCGCGTCGGCCCGGTGCTGGTCCACCTCGGCCCAGCCCCGGACGGCGCCCAGGTAGTTGCCCAGCGTCAGGTGCCCGGTGGGCTTGACCCCACTGAAGATCCGCGTCATGACTGCTCTCCACCTCCGGAACGGGGCCGCCGTCCCGGCGGCCGGGCTCAGGTCCTCCGGAGGGAGATACGCGAACGGCCGCCGAGGCGGCGGCCGTTGGGTACACGCGTGAGTACGGCCGCCGTCAGGCGGCCCACCACAGTTGGATGCACGCGTGTGTCGTCACGCGTCCACCGTAGCGCCCCCAGGCCCGGAGTTGACACCCCCGGGAGCCGCTACGTAGTGTTCTCCGAGTTGCCCGACGTGAGCGCCGACTCTGGTCGGTCCCCGGGCGGCCATTCCGCAAGAACCACTCAAACGATCGATGCATGGCTTCTTCGTGTTCGCGAGGACTCCGACGTCGTTCCGTTTCCGTGCGCTTTTGCGAAATGAGGAAGCCGGTGTTCGCAAGAACCAGCCCGATTAGCGTCGGGAGCCGGGAATCCGCTAAAGTCTCACTCGTCGGAACGGCCCAACAGCCGCGAAGACAAACCCGGTTGACAGGGAATCAGGCCCGAAAGGATCTGATAGAGTCAACACCGCCGGAAGGCCGAAAGGCTGGAAAGCACCGATGAAATCGGAACGGACCGGGAAGCCGGAAAGATCTGATAGAGTCGGAAACACGAAATACCGAAGGGAAGCGCCCGGAGGAAAGCCCCAGAAGAGATTCTGCGGGTGAGTACAAAGGAAGCGTCCGTTCCTTGAGAACTCAACAGCGTGCCAAAAGTCAACGCCAGATATGTTGATACC